>NZ_DATNJW010000489.1:0-11144 GCF_035603715.1 Mycobacterium sp.
TGTACTGGTTCACGCACCCCAACGACTGGGCGGTCAACCCCCGCACCTGGTCGCTCTGGTGCGCGCCGGCGCAACCTTCCACAAAGGAAAACTCCTCGAGCGGCCCACCTAGATCAACTAACTAACTGTTCAGGGAACTGGTCGCGGTGACCGGTGTCGGGCGTTTCTGCCGGCGTTGGTTGGCTGAGGCGGCACGCCACATCATCGAGGGGCGCAGCAGCCGAATCGGTGCGTCGACAAGCCAGGCCACCTTGAGGAACTGCTCGAATGCGGCGGTGTCGTATTCGGCAGCGGTCAGCAATCGGTCCATGTACCCGTTGAGCAACCTCGTCGATAGCGGTGCTGTGCCCTCGATCTCGGGCAGAAGGAGATCACCGCCGGCGGCCAGCTGCCAAGCCTGGCCGATCGGCTTTGCGGTAGCTCGGAAGAACCGCCGCGGCAGATCCGTTGTGCCCCGGGACAGGCAATTTCGCAACGCCAAGGCTTCCAGCGCAGCAACCGTCATACCCTGCCCATAGATCGGGTTGAAGCTGCACACCGCGTCGCCGACGACCAGCAAGCCCTCGGGCAGCAGCCGCGCTTTGTCGTACCGGCGCCAACGGCTGGACGGGAACCGATGCTGCGCTGTCTCTCCAAGAGGTTCGGCGGCCTCAACGGCCGCCAAGAAGTGGGCGGGTGCAAATGATTCGACGAAGGCACACATCGCCGAACATCCGACGGGTGGATCATTGCCCGCCATCCCGAAGACCGCGAACATCCAGGTGTCGTGCTCGTATCGCAGCATCGCCATGCCGGTGGGGCGGCCGGGCACCGGGGCCACGATGCCACCGACCTCGTGCAACGCCTCCGGTGGCAACCGCAGCAACTGACTCGCATACGTCAGATGGATGACGACGTCGTCCTCGGTTGGGCGGTCGTAACCTAGCCTTTCCAGCATTGCCGGTGTCCGCGCGCCACGCCCGGTCGCATCGACGACAAGATCGGCGGACAGTTCTGATTCTGATTGGTTGTGACGGCTTGCTATTCGCGCCCCGGTGATGCGATCACCGCTCGTATTGCAGGTGACGTCGACGACGTCGTGATTATCGAGGAACGCGATGTTGGGAATCGCGCGTACCCGGCGCCGAACGTGGGACTCCAGAAATGGTCTGCTCGGGGAGTACGCGCTCAGTCCTTCGGCCGAACCGGACTGCACGGCCAGATGCCCCCCCATATTGAAGTGGAGCTTCGATAGATCCCGATAATCAAATGAGGGTGCGCCCGCTCCGACGAGCTCGTCGAGGATCCCCGGGAAGAGCTCTTCGAGCGCCTGCGCGCCACGCAGTAGCAGGCCATGGATCTGCCGGTCCTGCGGCACGCCGCGGCGGTGATCGGCGTCGTCGCTCAGCGCATCCCGCTCCACCACGGTGACCGTTTCAAAGAACTCGGCCAGTGCTCGCGCGGCCACCAGGCCCGCCATGCTGGCTCCCAGAACCACCGCATGCTCACCGAGCTTTGTCATTAGCAACCTCCCGACTTGCGTCAGCATGGCGAGGTTTGCGCACGGCGGCCTCAGTAGTCGACTACTTGCTTTTCGCCGATGTTGAGGGGTCGACCTGCTCAGCCCCCAGGTCGATCAGATGCTGCCGTGGGGTGGCTCATCAGGTTTCCTGACCCTCCACGAGCCGCTGGATGACCTCCGATACCGCCGGGTAGGCGCGGTGCCGGCGGCGGATCACGTCGGCCACCAGCCCGGTCCACCCAGTCTGATGAGATGCGCCCAGACCCGCGCCGTTATCGCCGTGGAAGTACTCAAAAAATAACAGGTTGTTCCGCCAGCGCGGGTCGGTCTGAAACCGTCCCATCCCACCGAAACATGGTCGAGATCCGTCGTTGCCGACCAGGAATATCGACACCAGGCGTTCCCAAAGATCCGAGGCGACTGCGTCGAGGGTGACCCAGCTGCCCGAACCCGTCGGGTATTCGATCGTGAGCTCGGCACCGAAGAACTCGTGGTAGCGCTCCAATGCCGTCGCGGCAAGGTAGTTAAGCGGGAACCACACCGGGCCACGCCAATTGGAGTTGCCGCCGAACATTGCGGTGGTCGACTCGGCGGGCTCGTAGTCGATGCCGGCGCGCACGCCGTCGATGTCCAAAACGTACGGATGGTCTCTGTGATAGGCCGATAACGAACGCAGCCCATGCGGCGAGAGGAACTCGGCGGGATCGAATATGGTTTGCCAGAGTCGACGGACCCGCTCGAGGTCGGCTACACCGACCAGGAGCCGCCGCTCGCCGGGCGTGCCGCGCAGTATCCCCGCGGCGATCATGTCCTTGGTGCCGCCCAGCCCATGATGTCGCAGGTAATGGGCGAACCCTTTGTCTGTCACCAACGACTCGTCGATGGCCTGCTCATTGACCACCGCCACCGCGAGCAACGGAATCATGGCGACCATCGAGCGCACCCGGACCGGGACCGCGTCGCCATCGGGCGGCTCGATGCGGTCATAGAACATCCCGTCGCGTTCGTCCCAGGTGCCCACCGTCTCCAGTGCATCGGCGATGCCGGCGAAGTGCTCAAGGAACTTCTGCACCAAATCGAGCGCGGGTCGCTGCCCCGACCCGTGCAGGATCGCCGCAATCGTGGCCATCGACAACGCGTATCCCGCCATCCACCCGGTAGCGTCGGACTGCTTGAGGACGCCGCGGACGGGAAGGTGGGATCGGTCCAAGGGGCCGATGTTGTCCAGCCCCATGAACCCGCCCTCGAATAGGTTCGAGCCGTTGGCGTCCTGCCGATTCACCCACCAGGTGAAGTTGACCAACAGCTTGTCGAAAATCCGGCTGAGAAAATCGAAGTCGCGGCCTCCGTCGATGCCAAACACCTCCAGCGCCGCCCAGGCATGCACGGGCGGGTTGACGTCGGAGAAATCCCACTCGTATGCGGGTAGCGCCCCGTTGGGGTGTTGAAACCACTCGCGGCACAGCAGCAGCAGCTGATACTTCGCGAACGCCGGATCGACGTGTACCAGCGCGACGCAGTGAAATGCCAAGTCCCACGCCGCAAACCACGGATACTCCCAGCTGTCGGGCATCGACATCACGTCGAAGGCCTCGAAGCTGGGCCAGCGGGCATTGCGGCCATACTTCCGCTGCGCGGGGGGGCGCGGCTGGGTCGGGTCGCCGTCGAGCCAACGGGCCACCTCGTAGTAATAGAACTGCTTGCTCCACAGCATCCCGGCGAACGCCTGACGCATCACCGCGGCCTCGTCGGCCGACGCCGCGGCCGGAGTGAGCTCGGCGTAGAACTCGTCCGCCTCGGCGCGCCGCTGGTCCACCACCCGGGTGAAGTCCGCGTCCAACGCCGTGGCCGGGTCGGGCCCGGTGCCGGCCCGACGCAGCCGAAGCCGCAATTCGGCAGTCGCGCCTGGCGCCACCGTGACCTGATACCACGCAGCGCACTTGCTGCCCCGCCGCTGCGGGTTGACGGTGTCCGCCCCGGACACGACATGGTCGTTGATGCCGTCCTTTGGCCACCGTGAGCCACCCGTAACCCCGTACAGCCGAGCAACATTCGTCTCATTGTCGCAAAACAGCAGCTCCGGCCCGCCGCCCTGCGGGTCAGGGCCAGCCAGCAGCTCGAGGTCGCCAAGGAAGGGGTGCTCGACCGCCACCGCGCCGGTGGCGGTGGCAGCCAGCGTGGGCGCGGCCGCTCCGACATCCCAGGACCAGGTGTTGCGGTACCACAGGGTCGGCAGCACGTGCAGAAGTTCGGTTTCTGGCCCGGCGTTGGTCACGCTGATCGTCATCAGGATGTCAGTCGGGTCCGCCTTGACGTAGTGCACGTTGACGACCCAGTACCCGTCGTCGAAGACGCCGGTGTCCAGCAACTCGTACTCACTATCGAACTTGCCGCGTCGGCGGTTCTCGTCAAGCAGCTGCTGGTAGGGAAACTGTTGCTGCGGATAGTGATAGCGCCAGCTGTTCCACGCGTGGCTGGGCAGTGCGTCGCGGTACCACCAGTACTCCTTGACGTCCTCGCCGTGATTGCCCTCTGTCCCGGTCAAGCCAAAGGCACGCTCCTTCAGAATTGGGTCGCGCCCGTTCCACAACGCTACCGCCAGGCACAGCCGCTGCTCGATGTCGCAGAAGCCGGCCAGGCCGTCCTCGCCCCAGCGGTAGGCGCGCGAGCGTGCGTGATCGTGCGGCAGGTAGGTCCATGCGTCGCCGTCGGCGCTGTAGTCCTCGCGGACCGTGCCCCACTGGCGTTCGCTCACATACGGTCCCCACAAATACCAGTCGCTGGCCTGCCGCAAGCCCAAATCGAGCCGACCGAAGCCGTCGACTCGGGTGCGCTCCACACTCGCTGCGGCCGGCGTCATATTCGATCTCGAAACCGCTTGCTGTTCACAGGAACCCGAGCGGTGCCACGGGGGATATCACGTGGCTAATCACCTTCTGCCATCAGGCACGCAATGCCTCCGCGTCGGCGCGGGTGTACATCGCGTCGAGCACCGCGGACTCGGCTTCATCCACGGCGGCCTGCGCGAAGTCGATCGCATCAAGTGCGTAGGACTCGGCCAGATCGGCATCCATAGCCGTCACGTCGGCGTCGAACCGGTCCGCCTTTTCCTGGGCGCGGGTTCGCATCTCGGCGACATGAGACTGCCATTTGCCGCGGATCTCCTGCCAGTGTGACGACGCCTTGCTACGGGAGTCGTCTGCGTCCTGCTTCAGCTGATTGGCTGCAGCAGTGGCCTTCTCCCGTGCGCTGGCGGCGTCGGCAGCAAGCTGATCCTTCGTGCGCTGTCCAGCCGCACGAAGATGTTGTGTCGCCGCCTTTGCGTGGTCGGAAATCTTCTCGAACTGGCTACTCAGATCTGTGTTTGCCACTAGAAACTCCTTTATCAACTCATGGCTGGCTCGTTGCCAAACGTCTTAACGTTGGGCCGCTTCAACGCGGCCTAAAGTGATCGTCGGCTATGGGTCGCGACGGGTCATTGTTGGCCGACACACAATCGTCGTGCGGAGGTTATTCGCGACGACAGCGGAACAGGTGCATGGGCGTGCTGACTTCGCGTTCGCCGATGTGAAGAGGCCGTCCTGCGCACGTTGTGGCCGCCCCGGACTATCAGGTGTTCCCGCGGGCAACAATGAAGAAGTATCCGTCCTGGTCTACCCGGCCGCTATCGCCAGTCGAAAACCAGCCGTCGACAATGGCATTGGCGGTGGCCTCCGGCGAGTTCCAGTAGCCTTTCATGATGTTGGGCCCGCGGACCTGTATCTCGCCGGGTGTCCCGGTCGGCACCTCGGTAGCGTGTTCGTCGACCACTCGCATCTGCACGCCGTCGATGGGTGTGCCGATTGAACCGATCTTGCGCGGCGCGTTCGGACGATTGAAGCACGCCGGTCCGGACGTTTCCGACAGCCCGTAGCCCTCGAGCACAGTGCAGTCGGATGTGTCCTCGAACCGGCGCAGCTTCTCCACAGGCATTGTTGGGCCCGCCGAGATGCAGACCCGTAGCGAGCCGAAGTCTGGCTGGTGGCCGGCCGTGGTCGCGAGCATGGCGTCGTACATGTCTGGCGACCCCTCGAAGACGGTGACCTGTTCGGCCGCGAACAGTTCCAACGCACTGCCCGGCTCGAACTCAGGAAGCAGCGCCAATGTCGCGCCGGTGGAGATCGCTGCCGCCAGCCCACATGTGATCCCGAACGCGTGAGATAGTGGCAGGCAACCCATTACGACGTCATCGGGCCCGATACTGAGCAGTCGGCGCGCAATGACGCCTTGGTTGCAGGCCAGGTTGCCGTGGGTGAGTTGGGCGCCCTTGGGCACCCCGGCTGTGTTGGACGTGTGCAGGATGACCGCGTTGTCGTCGCCGGCGCGGGTCACTGGCCACGGCTGCCCGAGAAAGCTGCCGGTCAGGTCCTCAAGCGTGTTCTCGCCGACACCGATTCGGGCAACGCCGGCGGCCAGCGCACCAGCGGTAGCCGCAGGCCCGCATGACGGCGCGAATACCAGCAGCCGCGCGCCGGTGTTGCTCAAGAAGAACTCGACATCGAGGGCGCCTCGCAGCGGATCTATCGGCACGACAACCGCTCCGGCGTGCAGCACGCCATAGAAAACCATCGCGAACTCTGGACGGTTGGCCAGCATGACCCCCACCCGGTCACCTGGGCCGAGACCTCGGTCGCCGAGGTAGGCCGCGAACCGTGCGGCGTTGTCGGCCAACTCCGAGAACGTCGTCGTTTCTCCGTTACAGCGCAGCGCGGAACCAGCGGGGTACATGTCTGCCGACTCGACGAGATGCAGGCTCAAATTAGTCATGAAAAACTCCCCGCGGGCACGCCCTCCGACTGCTTTGATAATGGGATTTGGCGTGACCCCGTGTCGATGGAATCAGTGACAACGAGTGCCGCGTGTCGATGTGGCAGCCAACAACGGCTTATCCTGTGACGTTCAGCTGGTGCTGTAAGCCCAATAGTCATACGCGCCGGGCACCGGGCACAGGTCGCCGTATGCGGCCAGCACGAAATGAGCGGCTTCGTCGGTGGTCAGCTGTGGATAGTCGCGCACCAGGCCCGCGGCCACCTGGGTACCTTCGACGTGCTGATTCCACAGTTGCCAGCACACGTTGTAGCCGTCGGCCAGCATCCCGGGATCCGTTCCGGTGACGCCCGCCGCCCGTACGGCGGCCAAGAAGTCCTGAGGTGTGCCAGGTTGCGACGGCTGGCTTGCGCCGGCCGTCGTGACCGGGTCGGCGCCGGCCGGCGCGGCCAGGCCCACGGCAATGACGGTTCCAGCGGCACCGACGAGGGCTTGGGCCAACCTCAGTGGATTGGTTATGCGGTAGGTGGTCATATCTATTGATTCCCTT
Source organism: Mycobacterium sp. (assembly GCF_035603715.1). Classification (GTDB taxonomy): domain Bacteria; phylum Actinomycetota; class Actinomycetes; order Mycobacteriales; family Mycobacteriaceae; genus Mycobacterium. Next base: position 6,858 of record NZ_DATNJW010000489.1, read on the forward strand.
TGATTTTGGTGTTATGGCGAAGTTGTCGCCGACGTTGACTGGTCGATCGGATTGGTGCGCGCTGCACGATGGGCGGGCGTGCTCGGCGCAAGCCCGATCAGGTACAGCCAGAAACGACGGTGCTCATGGCCAAAACAAGCGCCTAATCCGACGATGAAAGCCACGGCGTTCCACGGTGTGGACTGAGCCACCGGCTGGTCAGACGCTGGCGGAGGTGACAGTCGTTGGTTGGCAACGGTATTCCGCACTTGCGGAGTACTTATGCCGATCTGTCAGGGATTCAGGTTGACGCGGGGTGCAGGCACTTGCCAGCAGTGAGCTCCTCCGGTCTTCGGCCCCCCGCCAGTGCAGACAGTCCCCATCTGGGGTCGGTGTGCGGGGGGCGGGTCCGCTTGAGGCGGCGGGTCCGCTTGCGCTTGGCATGGATCCGCCCCGCTGGTGGCGCACCGCGGGTCCGCGTGGGCTTGTCCCAGCAAGTCGGCACGGTCAACGGCGCTCATGATCGTCAGCACACTGGCGCCGGCGATCACAGCCCGTAGCCCTAATTTCTTCATTGTTTCTTCTCCTGTTCGGGTCGGCCTCACGCCGTCCCTCCCGCCAGGCGTCAACGAACGTGAAACCTCGAGGCAGGGGCGCGTGACTCTTGCCCTCCCGGCTGGCCGCTCAGCGCGGGCGGCCGACGTCGAACTCCGCCGCGCTATCAACTCCAAAGTGGCTCTGCGACTTCATATCTGGTGTCAACGTCGTCATCAGGCCAGGATCGTAGTGCTGTCCGGCTCTAGTAGCCCGCGTGATGTGCGCCTGTTCAGCCAGCCCTGTGACGGCCTCGCGCAAGGTCGTGACGGTGATCGGCTCGATGACAAGGGTTTCCGTGAACCGATCGGACTCTTCGGTATGGTGGCGCGCCCAGGCCCCGCTGTAGCCGTCTTCTGTCGGGCCGATAACGGCCAACGGTTTGTCCTGTAGTGCATTGTGATTCCACCGTCGCGTCAGCCAGTCGATGGCGTTGCGGAGGGTCGCGGGTATGTACTCGTGATAGTCGGTCAAAACCAATGCAGCGTGCGCCTCGAAGGCGGCGGTGTGCAATGCGGTAACCAGGCGTGGAAATCTCTGATTTTCAGAGGCTTCGCTGTGGGGCGGTAGGTAGTCGAGTTGGTCGAACACGTTGAGCGTTATTCCGTTTGGGATGCTGAGAGCACCGGCACCGGTCAGCTCACGGCTGACCATGCCAGAATCGATCCCAGCCATCACCAGCACCGTGGTGTCGGTCATACACCGCTTCGCGCGGCAAGTGTCCTCCGTGCCGACGTGGCATGTATTTGGCTCCCCGCCTTGATAATTGGTCTGCCGGTTCGTCTGCTGCATTACTCGATCGTCTGGGCGGCCACCGTGCGTGTCGAGGTTGTCGCATACAACGGTGCGCACCTCTTGCTGTCATTGCGTACAGGCGAGCGGCGTCGCTTCACGGCGCTGTGACGATGTTGTTGACGGCCACACCGGAATCTCACATGCGTTGTCTGAAACGACATCGACACCGGCTTCGGTTCCATTAACGATCGACTCATCGCAGGAAGACCTAAAGGCCGGCAACAAATCAGCCCACAGGCAACGACAGCGGTAGACGGTTGTTAAAGCAATGTGTCAAACGAAGTAAGAAAGAAGGAGCATCATGGATTGCACTCTCGGTACGCAGCTGTGGAGAGGCACACTGGGATGGGGTGTCCTGACCATCGTGTTGGGCGCCATGGTACTGGCATGGCCGGGCCCGACAATCCTTGTCTCCTCAACCATATTCGGTGTCTACTTGCTGATAAGCGGGTTAGCAGAGCTGTATTTCGCGTTCACTTTGCCCTGGTCCGCAGCTACTCGTGTCATGTTGTTCTTGACCGGCGCGTTGTCGCTTGTCTTGGCAATATTGTCGTTCCGCCACATCGGCGATGCCTATGCCGTCTTACTGCTCTCACTCTGGATTGGCACCGGGTTCATCTTCCTTGGGATATCTGAGATTGCAGCCGCCGTGAGTGAGCGCAACTTGCCGGGCATGGGCTGGTACGTCGTTCTCGGGTTGATGTCCGTGATAGCTGGTGGCGTCGTGCTTGTTTGGCCGTTCGACTCCATCGTGGTGCTTACCATCGTTGCCGGTGTGTCACTGGTGGTCCTCGGGCTGATCCGGGTCGTGCAGGCCTTCCAGATCCGCAGCGACACCAAGGCAGTGCGCGAAACGCGCGAGGCGTTATCTCAGCGGGTGGCAGCGTGACGACGAGAAACCTGCCCGTCCGATCGATTGGATGCAGCGCACCAATCTTCGCCGGCGCCGAAGGAAAACGGCTCGAACCAGCCGTGCGCGATTTCCGGCAGCACGACATGAATGTGACTATTAGGTTGAACCTTTTGGGTTGGCAGTTGGCCACATTCAAGGTTGATCTGGACATGGGGAGGTCCGGCGACGATGCCCCGAGACCGCGTCCTCTTGACGGTGCCTGCAAGCGGCTTTCGCGGCTCTGGGTGAATGCGATGATGTCATGAGCTGGCAAAGTGAAATGATGGTTTCCGAAGGTACGACAATGGCTGCCGCACAGTCCTATCCGATGGCGGCACAAGTTGGCAGGTCCATTCAAAGACGGTCAGTCGAGGCGGAATTGCACGCACAGTTTGAGGATGAGGCCGCACCACTGCGTGACCTTCTTTACCGCCATGCGTGTCGGATGACCCGGAATCGTCCGAATGCTGAAGACCTGGTGCAAGAGACGATGATGAAGGCGTATAAGGGGTTTCATTCGTTTCAGCGAGGCACCAACATGCGCGCGTGGCTGTTGCGGATCTTGATCAACAGCTATATCAGTGATTATCGTAAGAGGCGTCGCGAGCCGGTGCAGTTCTCCACCGAGGAGGTCACCGAGCAGCGTTTGATGGATACCTACGTCCGTTTGGTGCCGGCGGCATTGCGTTCAGCCGAAGACCATGCGCTAAATGCGCTGTTGGACAACAACCTAAAGTCGGCAATGCAGGCGCTGCCGCGGCCATTTCGCGACGTGGTGTACTACGCCGATGTCGAGGGCCTTCGTTATCAGGAGATCGCGGCGATCATGAACACCCCTGCCGGAACGGTGGCTTCGCAGCTTTACCGCGGCCGACGACAACTGCGCAAGCTACTCGGCGACGTCGTCAGCAGTGCCGGAACCGCGACGACGTCCGCGACGGGGTGATGTCTATGTCTGAGGTTCAGCGGGCCGGCCGCCATAAGGCCCCCTACCCGTTTCATCGGGTGGTATTGGTAACGGCGCGTCGTCAGTGGCTCGCTCGTGCGGGCACATTCATAAGTCGCGGCATCGCGGCAGCGATGTTGTTTGCAGCGCTTGGTGCTGCCGTGGTTGTGCTCGTCCACCCCCCGGCCACCGGCAGCCAGGCGTTAGTCTCTGGTTTTACTACACCGCGTTCCGCGGTCGACGTTTCTGCGCCCCGTTCGGTCGAGCAGATCGCCGCCAAGGTGTTGCCCAGCATGGTTACGCTGCAAACCAGCGTAGGCGGTGAAGCTGAACTGGGTTCGGGTATCGTCCTCAGCCCTGATGGGCTGATCATGACCAACAATCATGTTGTCGCCGCCATCGACGCCGGGCGGCACGAGTCGGCGCGCACCGTGGTGACGTTTCACGACGGGCGTAGCGCCGCGTTCAGTGTGGTCGCCGCCGATCCGAAGAGTGATGTCGCTGTTGTTCGCGCGCAGGGGATTACGGGCCTCACCCCGATTTCAATCGGTCATTCGGCCGGTCTGCAGATCGGTCAGCCGGTGATGGCGGTGGGATCGCCACTGGGTCTGCAGGACACCGTGACTACGGGGGTAATCAGCGCGCTACACCGCCCGGTGTCGACTGTCGCCGAGGCCGCTAACCAGTTCGTGGCGTTTGACGCCATCCAAACGGACGCGGCGCTCAACGCGGGTAGCTCCGGCGGCGCATTGGTCGACATGAACGGCGAACTCATTGGCATGAACTCAGCGATTGCGGCTCTGGGGGGTGTTGACGGCTCGAACGGTGTCCGCAGTGGTTCGATCGGAATTGGGTTCGCCATTCCCGTCGATAACGCCGCCCGCATCGCCGACGAACTCATCACCACCGGTAGTGCAACGCATGGTTGGCTGGGCGTGCTAGCGAGAAATGACATCAATAACCCCGGCGCCAGGATCATCGGCGTGACAGCCAGCAGTCCCGCCGCGGCAGCCGGACTGCCCACCGGCGCATTGGTAACCAAAGTCGATGACCACATGATTGAAAACGCCGATGCGTTGGT
>NZ_DATNJW010000490.1:0-19800 GCF_035603715.1 Mycobacterium sp.
AGCCCGACCGCAACGTTGAGTGGGCTGCCGCCGACGTGCTCGCCGGTGACCTGTCGGGCGTCCGGCACGATGTCGATCAGCGATTCACCGATCACCAGCCCGCGACTCATTGCACCAATTCCTCGAGTGTCGCGCGAGCTCCCTTGCGGTGCAACGAATCCAGCGTCCAGCGGTACGCCTCTACGAACCGATGCTGGTGGGACAGGTCTGCGAACACCGCGGTGATTTCGATGAAGGCGCATGCGTTCTCGTGCTGCGACCGGGCGATCGGGACCAGCGAATCCGCCAGCTGATCGAGCACTTCGTACGGATCGCCCCACTCGTCGACGCCCTCGGCGTAGCGGGCCCAGCTGGCCACCGCCGCGGACGCCATCTGAACCGGACCGTCGTTGGCCAAGTTGTCGCAGATGACGGGGAACAGCCATTTCGGGATGCGGTCAGACGAGTAGGCGCATAGCCGCGCAACGGTATCGCGCACCGCCGGGTTGGCGAACCGCTCGACCAGCGTGCGGCCGTAGGCGTGCAGGTCGATCCCCGGCACCGGCGGAAGTGTGGGGATGGCCTCGGTGTCGAAGTAGGTAAGCAGGTACTTGGCGAACAACGGATCCTGCGCCGCTTCGTGGACGAACTCGAAGCCGCAGAGATGGGCGAAGTAGCACAGGCACTGGTGTCCCGCGTTGAGCATCCGCAGTTTCATCAACTCGTACGGGCGGACGTCGTCGACCAGCAGCACGCCCGCCTTTTCCAGTGGCGGCCGGCCATCGGCGAAGTCGTCTTCGAGAACCCAGGCGGTGAACGGCTCGGCCACCACCGGCCACCGGTCGTTCACACCGAAGTCACGCCGCACTTCCGCGGCCATCTCCAAAGTCGTTGCCGGGGTTATGCGGTCGACCATCGAACTCGGAAACCGGACGTGTTCGGTCACCCACTTCGCCAGCCGGGGATCGCGGCGTTCGGCGTTGGCGAGCACGGTCCGCCCTGCAACTTCACCGTTGTTCTCGATGTTGTCGCAGGACACGATCGTCGGTGCGGGGATACCTCGGTCGCGACGCCTGGCGAGCGCCTCGCTGATCAACGAGAACGCGGGGCCGTCGGGATCGCGATATCCGCCTTCGGTGATGGTCAGCGAAATGATCCGAGTGGACGGCGCAGCAAGCACCTCCAGTGCTGATTCTGGATCATCGGGCGCGTACCGGTAGTCGATGATCGACCCGATCACTTGTGCATCCCGGCTGCCGTCGGGGTTTTCCAGGATCAGTGTGTAGAGCCCGTCCTGATCGTTCAGTACGTCGCGCATGGTCCAGTCGGCGGGCATCACCCCCACACCGCAAATGCCCCACTTGTGCGCCACGCCGTGCTGCAGCAGCAGGTTGATGTAAGCGGCCTGGTGCGCCCGATGGAAGTGGCCGGCTCCGATGTGCGCGATCCCGACGCTGACGCCGCCGCGGTCGTATTTCGGTGCATCGATGGGCAAGCTTTTCAGCGTTGAGTTATTGAGATCCATTGCGTCAGGCACGCTTTAACAACTCCTTCCGGGTCGAGGCCCGTATCGTCATTGCGTCAATGACGATGCCTATGTCAGCGGGAACCTCCACCTGTCACGGTCGACAACATCAGGGCGTCGGCCAGGGCGCGCCACGAATCGGTGATCGCAACCGCACCGGCGTCGATCAATTCCGCAGTGCGCTGGCGTCTTTCGTCAGCCGGCACAAACATGACGTTTCCGATGGCGAGGTAGCCGGCCGCAACCGCCGATTTGACACCGGGTACCGAGTCCTCCACGGCCAGGCCCTGATGAGCTTCGACCCCCAGCACCCGGCCGGCATGCATATAGACCGCCGGGTCGGGCTTGCTCGTCGGCACCGGCAGCGAATCTTCAGCGCTGAAGCGCAGTTCCGCCGGGATGAGCGGATCGAGGCCGGCCGCGGTGAACGAGGCCTTCAGCCGCGCGAGGGCACTGGAGCTGACCGCTGCCATTGCGTACCGAGCTGCCAGAGCCTGCAACGGCTGGAGCACCTCCGGATCCGGCTTCAGCGTGACGGCCAGATGAGCGGTGACCTGCTCGCGCTCTTCGCGCACCCACTGCTCGAGCTCATCGGCGGTCAACGCGCGACCGCCGGCCACCTCGCTGTCCGAGGCCGCCACAGCATCGGGACGCGCATCCGCGAGCGCCTTCTCGAACGGGACTTTGCTGAGCACGGCCAAATCTGTAGCGGTGCTGCGAAAGTTCTTGCCGACAGCTTTCTTACGCAGCTCATCGCCGCTCAGCGGCGACGAGACGCCGAATCTGGCCAGGAAGCGGGTGGTCACCTCGGCCGAGGCGTCGAATGCCGGTGCCTCGGAGGGAAACAGGTTGTCATCGGCGTCCAACAGTAACGTGGTGATGAGCGCAGGATCGAATGGACGCACAAACTCGAGGGGCTGATTCATGACACCATCAGCTCCCGTTCGTTGTCGCCCAACGCCTGGCGCAACGTAGCGATCACACCGTTTTCGTCGATGGCAGTGATCATCTCGCGCAGGCGGTCGACAAATCCAGGGATCACCCGAAGTTCGGCGAAGATCTCGTGGCGCAACAGCGCGTCAGGATTGTTGCCATCCATCGTCGCCAACTTGGTCAACAGCTCTTTCTCCGGGTCGTCGACCTCGATCTCGCAACCCTCGAGGTCGGTGCCCCGCAGATAGCGGATCCACCCGGCCAGGGCAAGCATCAGCAGCGTGTGCGGACGATCCTGCTCGATCGCCTCAGTCAGCGACGGCAACAGGAACGACGCGATCTTCTCCGATCCCCGGCGGGCCAGACGCGACAGCTGGTCGCTCATCTGGGGATTGCTCAGCCGCACGAGCAACGACGCGCGGTACTCGGGGGTGTTCATCCCGGGCACCGCCGGCAGCAGTGGCTGGACCTCGTCGCGCATCAACTGCTCGACATAGTCGTAGATGACCTCGTTGCCCATCGCTTCGTCGGTGCGACGGTAACCGGTCAGCGTGGCCAAGCAGGACATCGCGATGTGAGTTCCGTTGAGCAGGCGGGTTTTCACCAACTTGTGGTCGTCAACGTTGGCAACGAACTGGGCGCCGACCTCGTCCAGCGGCGGGCGGCCGTCGCTGAAACTGTCCTCGATGACCCACTGGCTGTACGGCTCGGTGAGCACCGGCCACTTGTCGGCGATCCCGAAGGTCTCCCTGACGAATTCGACTTCCGACTCCGATGTCTGAGGGGTGATCCGGTCGACCATGGTCGAGGGGAACGCGACATAGGTGTCGATCCAGCGGGCGAGCGCCGGATCCTTCAACGCGGCAAACGAGACCAGCGCGGTACGCGCCGCCGCGGTGTTGTCCGGAATGTTGTCGCAGCAGAGCACGGTGAATGGCGGAGTTCCCGCCCGGCGACGCAACTTCAGCGCGTCGGTCAGGTACCCCCAGGCGGTGACGTAGCTGCCCGACGACTGGGTGAGATCGGCCCGGACGTCGGGGTGGCTCGCGTCGAACTCCCGGGTGACCGGGTCCAGGAAGTAGCCGTTGCCGGTGATGGTCAGGCTGACCACCCGGGTGTGGGGGTCTGCCAGCGCGGCACGAACCGCTGCGCCGTCGTTGGGTGCGTAATGGACCGAGCCGATCGAGCCGACCACCCGGGCCGTCTCGCCCTCGTGGCCGCGCTCCACGACGGTGTACAGCCCGTCCTGGGCCGACAACACATCCTTGACGTCGGAGGAGCGCAGGCTGACGCCCGTGACCCCCCACTGGTTGGAAATGCCCGAGCAGGCGAGATCGTCGAAGTAGACGGCTTGATGTGCACGGTGAAAGTTGCCCGCACCGATGTGTACAACACCGCGTTGCAGGGTAGACCGATCGTAAGTTGGTACCTCGATTCGCTGGGAATGCAGTTGAAGGGTGTCATTACTGAGCGGAACTCCGGCGCTTGGCCGCCAAGGAATTACTTTTCGCATCCACGCGGCGTGCCCGCAGGTCAGGCTGGCTTAAACGCTTTAGTGGGTTACGTCACGGTGATCCGAGTCACGAAAGGCGCCGCCGTTCACCATAAGAGGTGGTGAGACGTGCTTGCCGGCAGCGTAGGTTGACACCATGGCGCCGCGGGTGAAGTTGACCAACGCCGACAAGGTGTTGTACCCCGCCGCAGGAACCACCAAAGCCGACATCTTCGATTATTACGTCCGTGTTTCCGAAGTGATGGTGCCGCACATCGCCGGACGGGCGGCCACCCGTAAGCGATGGCCCAACGGAGTGGAGCAGTCCTCGTTTTTCGAAAAGCAGCTTGCCGCTTCGGCGCCGGAGTGGCTGCCGCGCGCCAGCATCACGCACCGATCCGGCACGACGACCTACCCGATCATCGACAGCGTCGACGGTTTGGCTTGGATCGCCCAGCAGGCCGCTCTGGAAGTACATGTGCCGCAATGGCGTTTCGCTGCCGAGTGGACGCGTAAGGGTGAGCAACTCAAGCCGGGGCCGGCCACCCGCCTGGTGTTCGACCTCGATCCCGGTGAGGGCGTGACGATGGTGCAACTCGCCGAGGTGGCCCGCGCCGTCCGTGATCTGATCGCCGACATCGGGCTGACCACGTTCCCACTGACCAGCGGTAGCAAGGGGATGCACCTCTACAGTCCGCTGGACAAACCTGTGAGCAGCCGCGGCGCCGTAATTCTGGCCAAACGCGTTGCGCAGCAACTGGAAACGTCGATGCCCAAGCTGGTCACCGCCACGATGACCAAAAGCTTGCGGGCGGGCAAGGTGTTCGTGGACTGGAGCCAGAACAGCGGCTCGAAGACCACCATCGCGCCGTATTCCCTGCGGGGACGCGAGTATCCAACCGTCGCGGCGCCACGAAGCTGGGAGGAGCTCGACGACAAGAAGCTGCGCCAGCTTCGCTACGACGAAGTGCTCAAGCGGGTCGAGCGCGACGGAGATCTGCTGGGGCCGTTGGACGCCGACGTGCGGACCCCCGATCGGCTGACCAAATACCGCAGCATGCGCGACGCGGCGAAGACACCGGAGCCGGTACCGAGCACCAAACCGGCTGCCGGTCACGGTAATACCTTCGTGATCCAGGAGCATCACGCTCGCCGACTGCATTACGACTTCCGGCTCGAACGCGACGGCGTGCTGGTGTCGTGGGCCGTGCCGAAGAACCTGCCCGACACTACCGCGGTCAATCACCTGGCGGTCCACACCGAAGACCATCCACTGGAGTACGGCGGCTTCGAGGGCACGATCCCGAAGGGCGAGTACGGCGGCGGCAAGGTGATCATCTGGGACTCCGGCACCTACGACACCGAGAAGTTCCGCGATGACGGTGAGAAGGGTGAGGTCATCGTCACGCTGCATGGCCAACGAATCTCAGGGCGCTACGCGCTGATTCAGACCAACGGCAACCAGTGGCTGGCGCACCGGATGAAAGACCAGCACGTCTTCGACTTCGACGGGCTGGCCCCGATGCTGGCCACGCATGGTTCGGTGGCGGACCTGAAAGCCTCGCAGTGGGCGTTCGAAGCCAAGTGGGACGGCTATCGGCTGTTGGTCGAGGCGGACCACGGTGAAGTCCGGCTGCGATCGCGCAGTGGACGTGACATCACCAACGAATTCCCCCAATTAGACTCTCTCGCCGAGAAACTCACTGACCACCATGTCGTTCTGGACGGAGAGGTCGTCGCGCTCGACGCATCTGGAGTGCCCAGATTCTCCGAGATGCAGAACAGGGCGCGCGCGACCCGAATCGAGTTTCGGGCATTCGACCTGCTGTATCTGGACGGGCGGTCGCTGTTGCGGGCCATATACCGCGACCGGCGAAAGTTGCTGGAAACACTTGCTTCCGGTGGCGGCCTCAACGTTCCGGACTTGCTGCCAGGAGATGGAGCCGAGGCGCTGGACTATTCGCGAAAGCAACAGTGGGAAGGCGTTATCGCCAAGAAGCGCGACTCGAGCTATCAGCCCGGCCGTCGCTCCGCGTCCTGGGTCAAGGACAAGTACTGGAATACCCAGGAAATCGTCATCGGCGGCTGGCGCGCCGGCGAGGGTGGGCGCAGCAGCGGGATCGGCTCGCTGTTGATGGGTGTTCCCGCGGCCGATGGGCTGCGATTCGTCGGGCGGGTCGGCACCGGCTTCACCGAACGCGACCTGGCGAACTTGAAGAAGACGTTGGCGCCGCTGCACACCGACGAATCCCCATTCGATGCACGGCTTTCCACTCAAGACGCCAAGGGCGTTACGTTCGTGAAGCCGACGTTGGTCGGCGAAGTCCGCTTCAGCGAATGGACATCTGACGACCGGCTGCGTCAACCTAGCTGGCGTGGGCTACGGCCCGACAAAGAGCCCAGCGAGGTAGTCAGGGAATAGGCGTCGATCGCTTCCAGCAAGCCCCGGGTCGCCAGCTCGTCGGCCAACTCGTTATCGGCGACCCCCGAGTGCCCTTTCACCCAGAACCACTCGACCTGATGCCGCGCGCACGCCGCTTGCAGACGCTGCCAGAGATCGACGTTCTTGACCGGCTGCTTGGCGGCGGTCTTCCAACCATTGCGCTCCCAGCCGAGCACCCATTTGGTGATGCCGTTTCGGACGTACGTGCTGTCGGTGTAGAGGTGCACCCTTACGGATCGGGTGAGTGCCTCCAGCGCCATGATCGGCGCGGTCAACTCCATCCGGTTGTTGCTTGTCTCGCCGGAGTCGCCCCCGCACATCTCGCGGACGTGCTGACGCTGGCGCAGCACCGCTCCCCAGCCGCCCGGGCCGGGGTTCGGTCGGCACCCGCCGTCGGTGTGGATGATCACGACGTCTTCGCTAGCGACCATCCGGAGAGAATATGCAGAGCATCAATGAGTCGCCTTCACAACACGCGTCAGAGATCGCGAATGTGCTCGGAGATCATCGCGGATGGGACCGAGATCCCGAGCTCCTGATGCCGGAGCGTCGTGATCCGGCGCCCGGGTTGCACCGCATCCTTGACCGGTGCCGTGCGATCACCGAAGTACGCGGCGGTCGCGTCGATGTCCGCGACGACGTAGGTGATCCCCCACAGCGTGGATGGACCCTCGCTCACAGTCTCGGGCGAACCGACGACTTCGATGATCACCTCCCCGGCCCGAAAAAAGATCTGGCGCATTGACCGTCCGCCGAGTTGGCCGTCCCGCTCGCGGCGCGATTCGATACCGATAGCGGCCAGGGATTCGACCGTTCGGCGCAGGTCAGGAGAGAGCAGCACCACGTGGTCGATCGCGAGGACGCCGTTCGCATGCCTGGCCGGCACCACAGCGACCCCGTCTGACCTCGTGGTCGGGATGCCATCGACGTCCTGGAGCGGGCCGTCCGACGGCAGGCCGCGTAACGACCACCCGACGATGCCGGTGCCGCGGCCACGCCCAGCCAACCGGATTTGAACGCCGCCGACCCGGCAGGCGGCATCGGAGTCCACGCTGAACCCAGCTTGTACCCAGGCATCCGCCGGGTCGGCGACCTCGAATTCGTCGATCGTGACATTATTCGCGCGTTCGTTAACCCTCATGTCGCCTCCGAATATTGCACACTGAATCACGATGCGATGGCTAACCTTTCGAGACGACAGCGGCCAGCGGACCGGAGTGCTCTCCGATGAGGGCGCGACGATCCACGCCCTGCCGCTGGGGGTGACTCTCCTCGACGTGATCGGAAACGGCGCGGCGGGATTGCAGGAGGCAGGGGAGCAGGCGCTCCAGTCGGCAACCACCGTGCCGCTGGACCAGGTGACGCTGATGGCGCCGATTCCGCGACCGCCGTCGATTCGTGATTCGCTGTGCTTCCTCGACCACATGCGCAATTGTCAGGCCGCGATGGGCGGCGGCCGGGTGCTCAAGGACACCTGGTACCGGATCCCAGCCTTCTATTTCGCCTGCCCGTCAACCGTTCTCGGCCCCTACGACGACGCCCCGATGGCACCCGGAAGTGTTTGGCAGGACTTCGAATTGGAGATCGCCGCGGTGATCGGTACCGCGGGCAAAGATCTATCGGTCGCCGACGCCGAACGGTCGATCGTCGGGTACATGATCTTCAATGACTGGTCCGCACGTGACTTGCAGCAATTGGAAGGCCAATTGGCGATCGGCCAGGCCAAGGGCAAGGACAGCGGCGTCACACTGGGCCCCTATCTGGTGACGCCTGACGAACTGGAGCCCTACCGTCGCGACGGCGTGTTGAGCCTTTACGCGACCGCGCTGGTCAACAACGACGTGGTCGGTTCGGGATCGACCGCGCAGATGGATTGGAGCTTCGCCGAGATCATCGCCTATGCCTCGCGCGGCGTAATGCTCAATCCAGGCGATGTTTTCGGCTCCGGAACGGTGCCGACTTGCACGCTGGTCGAACACCTCGACCCAACGGCGCCGGAGTCTTTTCGCGGCTGGCTGCACGACGGCGATGTCGTCACGTTGCGCGTGGAAGGCCTTGGCGAGACGCGCCAGACCGTCCGGAAAACCCCTGCGCCGCAACCACTGCCGGCGCGGACCAATCCCGATGCCGCGCCCGCGGCCACGCGAGTGAATCCGGCACCGGCGAAGATTCCCTACACCCGTGGATTGCATGAGGTCGGCAAGCGAGTGTGGGCCTGGATGTTGCCGGACGGCGGCTTCGGCTGGAGCAACGCGGGCCTGGTCGCCGGCAATGGCGCGTCACTGCTGGTGGACACGCTGTTCGACCTGCCGTTGACCCGAGAGATGCTGGCGGCGATGGCGCCCATCACCGATCGGGCACCGATCACCGATGCGCTGATCACGCATTCAAACGGCGATCACACGCACGGCAACCAGTTGCTGGATGGTTCGGTGCGGGTGATCGCCGCCACGGGTACTGCCGAGGAGATCGAGCACGGGATGGCGCCCGAGATGCTGGTGATGGCGCAGACCGCGGACCTGGGGCCGGTCGCTACCGCATACTTGCGAGAACGGTTCGGGCCGTTTGATTTTGGTGGCATCACTCTGCGCAATGCCGACCAGACCTTCGATGACCGGCTGACGGTCGAGGTGGGCGGCCGGGTGGTGGAGCTGCTGAACCTGGGGCCGGCGCATACGGCTGCGGATTCGGTGGTGCACGTGCCCGACGCTGGGGTGCTGTTCGCGGGGGATCTGCTGTTCATCGGTTGCACCCCGATCGTCTGGGCGGGTCCGATCGCCAACTGGGTCGCGGCCTGCGACGCGATGATTGCCCTGGATGCGCCGACGGTGGTGCCTGGCCACGGCCCGATCACCGACGCAGACGGAATCCGCGCGGTGCGAGGGTATCTCGTCCACATCGCCGAGCAAGCCGAAGCCGCGTACCGCAAAGGCTTGTCGTTTGTGGAGGCGGCCGACGCCATCGATCTCGGCGAGTACGCGAGCTGGCTGGACGCCGAGCGCGTGGTCATCAACGTCTACACGCGCTATCGCGAACTCGATTCGGACACACCGCAATTACCCGCGATGGGGTTGCTGGCCATGCAGGCCGAGTGGCTGGCCAAACACGGGTAGACGGTTGGCCGTCGTGACCACAATTGACAAATTGTCAATATCGCTGCCGGGCGGGGTAGGACATGTTAAAGGTGTAATCACCACTGCAAACCGAGAGGAGCTGTCATGGCCGGAGGTGATGAGGCGTGAGCAGAGATGCGTTGGCAAGCGTTTACGCCGACATTCTGGAGAACGAATACTTTCGCCACACCGTCGCCCAGCACCCCGAAGTGCTGAACGATTTCGACCTGACCGCTGCCGAGAAAAAGGCCCTCAAAGGGGAGGCCGGGCACAAGGCCAAGGAGATTGTGATCGGTGACGGTCCGGTGATGAAGGCGCTCCACCATGGCCCGACTCTTTCGCCCGGCGTGGCATTGCGCCTCGGAGCCGCGCTCAATAGAGCCGCGGGTCTGCCGGTCGGTGCCCTCAATGGCCCTGGCTTCCTGTCGAACGCCGCATGTTGCCCCTGGGGTCACGCGGTCATCGGGGACTTTGGCATCGATACCAACGAGTGACTGTCCCTGACCGAACGGAACGCGACCACCGCCCCGGCGGGCGGTGGTCGTCTCCGCATCTCATCGACGACCTGCTGCACCTGACGGTGATCGAACGGGCCGCCGCGCACGTGACCGCGGGTTGGGTGCCCAAAATTGCAGAACTCGACGACAAGCTGGCTCTGGCGGCCGGTCTCGAAGGTCACTGGCTACGCGCGATCGCGCTGCGCCAGCACGCACTCACTCTGGCCGAGCGCGACACCGATGCGCTGACAGCCGATTCCGGCTGGATCGCGCCGCTTCACGCGCTCGACCACGAAGGCGACGGCCCGCTCGTCATCGCCGCTATCAATGAGGTTCGGCAGTTCCTGCTGTCGAGCTACCGTGAGCTCGCCGAGCGCCTCGATCCGATGCTCGATGCTCGGCTCGCCGCGACCGTGCACAGCGCTATCGATGCCCTCGCGGGCTCGATGACAACTATCGGCACACCGATGCCGCCCGCCAGCCGTGACACTTCGCTTCCCGCACGCTTGGAGATCGCGCGGTCGGCAGCGGGCACAGACCGAACACCGATCGACGATCTCATCTGGGCACCGGTCGACCGCGTGCCAGTTCCAGCTCGTCCGGGGGCCCGTCAGCGCCCCCCTACCGGTGCGCGGGCCCACTTTCGCAAAGGGTCGCGCCTCACCCTGGAGGATCTCGCCGGCGAACTGAACGACAACGTGATGGCCGAGCTGAGCGCCCTCGAGCTGCTATGCCGCTGTTCTTATGAGCATCCGGATCAGTCGTGGTCGACGCATCTCGCGATTGCGCGCCACGCGGTCGACGAAGCACGCCATGCGGCTATCTTCCGCCGGCTTCTCGCCGAGAACGGCATCGATGAGCGCGAACTCACGCAACACGGCGCCAATTACGAATACGGCTACGAATATCCCGAATGCGAGCCGGGCAGCAGTCGCGAACTGGTGTGGCGATTGCTGATCCTCAGTACGGTGCTCGAGGCGCTCGCGATCGACAAGCTCCCGGTCGAGATTGCAGGCCGCGATTGGGTCGGACAAGCCGAATTCGCCCGTGCCCTGGACTGCATCGCTGCCGACGAGCTGTTCCACGCAGAAAACGGGTTGCGGCTAACCCGGCGGCTCTGCGACCAGCTGGGTCTGAACCCGATCCTCGAACGCGAGCGGGTCCACGGACGGTTCTTCGGCCGCCAGCGCGACGTCCGAACCGCCTACCTCGAGGCCGATCCTGCGCGAGCGGCTGCCGAAATCGCGATCCTCGAAGCGCCCGATCCTGATGGGGTTCCGTATGTTTCACGCACCGAGGTGGAGCTGCGCCTACGATGCGGGTTCACCCTCGACGACTGTGACCAGGTCGAACACTGGGGTTACAACCCGGCCCGCCACGAGTTGCTCGACGCAGCCCGAGAACCGTGACCGTCGCCGGCGCGGCGCCACCCGCTATCGGCAGCCTTCTCCGCGAAGTTGGGTGGGTTGTCGTCGAGAGCTTTATGACGTCATCGGAGTGCGACGCGCTCGGCTCGGCGCTAATGACCCGCGGCTGGCCCCGAGTATCCCCGGAATTGGCGAAGTGGATTCGAGATCCGCGCTGGGGTGCGTTGACGCTGCCCTACCTCGGGCCCGACGTCCGGTTCATCCGCGAACAGCTTTTGACCAAGGCTCCTCGCTCCCAAGAGGAGGTGCCCTGGCACCAGGACAGCGGGTATGCCCGCGTCGCAGGCGAGTTCCTGACCTGCTTCCTGGCGCTCGATGACGTCAGCGTCGACAACGGATGTCTGTGGATTGTTTCGGCCAGTCATCTCGACGGCCTCGTGCCGCACGTGCCGGACGGTTATCTGCGCACGCTTGCGGTGCCACCTGACCATCCCGGCCAACCCGTTCCGCTAGCGCGTGGCAGCGTAGTCGTGTTCTCTTCGCTTGCGCTTCACCGCAGCGGCGCCAACCACACCGGCGGTACGCGGCCAGCCTGGATGGTGCAGTTTGCCGGTGGTGACGTACGCGATGTGGTCACCGGCGACCCGGCTCCGGGTTGTCCTCTTGTGGCGCAAGGTGGTCAATGGCGGCTGGCCGTCGATCAGTGATTGCGCAGCTTGGCGACCAGCTTGTCTTTGGTGAGCCGTGAGTAGCCGGTTACGCCAAGTTCTTTGGCCCGCTTTTTCAGGTCAGCGACCGACCAGTCGTCATAGGAGCCGGCCTTTCCGCCCTTGCGGCCGACCGATTTCTTGCCGCGTGCCGCTGCGGCATTGGAGATTCGCGCGGCTTTTTCCTTCGAGTTGCCTTCCTTGCGCAAGTCTTCGTACATCTTCTCGTTCTTGATCGACGAGTTTGGCACCGTGCACCTCCATCAAACGGCGTTCTAATGCCGTCAGGATTCCCACGTCGCCCACGCTGAAACGGCGTCGCCGTTGCAACGTCAATTCGCTGTGCGCCGAGTTGCTCGCACAAATGCGATCGACGCAGGCGCGCTTCCCTGCGACTCGTCATCCAACGGCGCCAGCCCCGCCGAGGTGAACAGGTCGTCGAGCCCCGACCGGACGGCATCCCAGCCGTGCTGTTCGAGGTGAGCCGCGACGTCGGTGTGCTCGCCTGGGTAGGTGAGGTCGGGTATGTGCAGGTCCAAGCCGTGTTGCTGCCATCGCTCGGTCATGATCCGGGCTTGCTGTTGTTGTTTGTCGGTCTGGCCGCGCACCGATCCGTAATCCCCGGCGAATCTGCTGCCCGCGGCGCTGAGCGCAATGATGCTGTCGAGCAACCGCACCTCGGCCTCTTGCGGCAGGAATCCGATCAGCACCCCCTCGGCCAGCCACGCCGTCGGTTGGCCCGCGTCGAAGCCCGCATCCCGCAGCGCCGCCGGCCAATCCTCGCGAAGGTCGATGCCGACCGGGTGATGCTCGGCTCCGGCCGCCGCGCCGAGTCCAGACAGCGTGGTGGTCTTGAAACCGATCACCTCGGGTTGATCGATTTCGTAGATCGTGGTTCCTGCCGGCCAGGAAAGCCGATATGCGCGCGCATCGAGTCCGGAAGCCACGATCACCACCTGGCGGACTCCTGCGGCAGTGGCCTCGGCAAAGTAGTCGTCATAGAAGCGGGCCCGGGCGGCGAACGTCTCTACCATCCGGGGGAACCCGGCGCCGCCGTCGACGTCGACGAATTCGAGTTCGCCCGAAGCGACTTTGGTGAAGAAGTTCAACCCGACCGCGCGGACAAGCGGTTCGGCGAACGGGTCGTTGATCACCGGGTTGGGCCGTCGGCTGGCTGCAGCGCGGGCTGCCGCGACCATGGTGGCGGTGGCGCCGACGCTGCTCGCCAAATCCCAGGTGTCGCGGTCAGTTCTTGCCATACGCACTCCTCCGACTCAGCGTTTTCCGCAACGCTAGGTGCCGACGCTGAGGGTTCCCTTACGGTTGCCATATGAGTGCCGTGGAGTTCGAAACTCTCGAAGACAACATCGCCGGCGTCACGTTGAATCGGCCCGATCGGCTCAATGCCATTGACGGGTCGTTGATCAACGAGATGGACGATGCGTTGGATGCGCTGAGCAGCGGCGAATTCCGCGCCGCGATCCTGACCGGCGCGGGACGCGGCTTTTGCGCCGGCGCGGACCTGAGTGGCACCGGGGAGGCCTGGACGAAGAACGCGCCGCACACTCCGGCGTTCAAGATCAACTACGACGCCCAGGTTCGGCTGGCCAACCTCTACACGCGGCTCTACGAGTTACCGATACCGGTGATCGCCGCGGTCAACGGCGTCGCGGTCGGTGGTGGGCTGGCATTCGCGCTGCATGCCGACATCCGGATCGCCTCGGAGCAAGCCCGATTCGGTTCGGCGTTCATCAAGGCGGGCTTCTCGTCGATGGACATGGGCACCAGCTATCTGCTGCCGAAGATCGTCGGCGCCGGGGTGGCGCGGGAGTTGATGTTGACTGGACGCATCATCGGCGCCGACGAGGCCTACCGGATCAAGCTCGTGCATGAGGTGGTGCCACCTGACGAGTTGATGACCGCAGCGCTCAAGATGGCCCGCTCGATCGTCGAGAACAATGCCTTCGGCGTATGGCAGACCAAGATCGGGCTCAACGCCGCGCTGGATGCGCCAAGCCTGCGGCACGCGATCGAGATCGAGAACCGCACCCAGATTCTGACGGGGTTCACCAACAACCCGCTGGAAGCCGCCAAGGCGCATCAGGAGAAGCGCGCGCCGGTGTGGGATTCGCTGTAGCCGTTAAGCTTTAGCGATCACCTTCTCGGCGAACCTCTCCAGGTTGCGGATCTTGGTGTCCAGCGGCTCGGTGTCGGTTCCCATGATGTAAGGAACCCGGAACCCGACGATGGCGTCGGTGACGCCTTTGTCTTCCAGACGCTTGACGCCGTCGAGGGTGAAGCCGTCCGCCGAGATCACGTGGATCTCGAACGGTCCCGTCTTGCCTTCCTCCTCGCGAAGTTGCTTGAGCCGCCCGATGAGGCGGTCGAGTTCTTCGGGATCGCCGCCACCGTGCATCCAGCCGTCGGCACGGGCCGCTCGGCGCAGCGCCGCGTCGGCGTGGCCGCCGATCAGGATCGGAATCGGTTGTGTTGGAGCAGGAGTCATCTTCGTCTTGGGTATGTCGTAAAACTCGCCGTGGAATTCGAAGTAATCGCCGGTGGTCAGACCTCGGATGATCTCGATGCACTCGTCAATCCGCTTGCCGCGCTTGGCGAATGGGACACCCATCAGCTCGTAGTCCTCGGGCCATGGACTGGTGCCGACTCCGAGCCCGACCCGGTTGCCGATCAGTGCCGCCAGCGAACCGGCCTGCTTGGCCACCAGCGCCGGCGGGCGGATCGGTAGCTTGAGGACGAAGAAGTTGAACCGCAGCGTCGACGTGACCGCACCCAGGGCGGCGGTCAGCACGAATGTCTCGATGAACGCCTTACCGTCCAGGAACTCGCGGTTGCCGTCAGGCGTGTAGGGATATTTCGAGTCCGACTCGAACGGGTAGGCGATGCTGTCCGCAATCGTCATGCTGGCATAGCCAGCGGCTTCCGCGGCTTTCGCCAGCGGAATGTAGAACGTCGGGTCCGTCATTGCCTCCGCGTAGCTGAACCGCACGCCGTCTCCTGTCGTCGGGTGGCTTTCAATACCGACCAAATACTAGGACTGGGCGGACGGCGGGAGTGTCGAATCGATGTTGCGTCGGCTAGGTGAGCTGAAAGGTCTGCAGCGGAAACGGCGGCGCGCCCACTCCGGCGATCGAGTGCGTACCCTGCGGTGTCTCTTCGGTGATACGCGCCGGCGCGCTGTGTTCACCGACCGTCAGGGTCATGGTTCGGGCGCGCACCAGCTCTGTCGGCAGGCGATCGAAAACTGTTCCCTGCCAGTGGTATTGACCGTCGATGGGTTCGATATGACCGGCCAGCGCAACCCGCACCTGTGCGCAGGTATGGCCGGTGGTCAGGGTTGCCGGACCTTCGTATGTCTCTTCGTCTGCACCGCCGAACGATGAGATGTCGAACGCCGAGACGTCCAGGTCGCGCGACAGTTGGCGCAGGTGGACCCGCTCGTTGAACACGCTTTGCGCGCTGCGCCGCACTTCGATACGGCTGTGCCGTCCCATGAGTTGCAGACATTCGACGACGTAGCGCATCGATGCCCCCAAGTCGGGCCCGCTGACCATGAAATAGTTCGGAAACCCGTGCAGCGCAACGCCGAGGTAGGGCTCGGCGCCGTCCACCCAAGCCTGGTGGATGCTCACGCCGCGGGCTCCGACCAGGGTGTCGTGCGGGAGTCCAGCCCGCACGGCGAAGCCGGTGCCGTAGACGATGGCGTCGGCATCGTGGTGCACGCCGTCGGAGGTGCGGATGCCGACGGCGGTCACCTCCTCGATCGGCGACGTGATCTCCTGAATGCGTCGGCGACGGGTGAAGCGCGCGGTGCGACGCAACCGCGGGACGCTGCGGCGGGGGGCGAGCGGGAAGACCTTGACCGTGGCTGCCGAACGGGCCAACAGGTCGATCAGTTCGCCGGCGCTGGAATCGGGCCCGACGACCGCTATGCGCCGCCCGGCCGGGTCGAAATCGGTTTCGTGCATCGAAGCGTGGATGGCGGTGCCGCGAAATTCCCTGCGGCCGAACAGGTCCGGGATCCACGGAACGAACGGCGACTCGCAGGTGATCACGATGCGGCCGCAACAGAATTCGCCGTTGTCGGCGGTCAGCGTCCAGGTATCGGTGGCGTCGTCGAACACCGCGCGGGTCACCTCGCGATCGAAGATCACGAAGTCGTTGATGCCGGCTGCCAGCAGCTCGGTGGCAGCGTTGCCGTCGCCGACGAGGACGACGCCGTGAACGCGTTCGGTCACAGGAAGTTGGTGCGCGTCCAGCCGCGACGCGCCAGCGGGCCCATCAACCCGACCTCGGACAAGAACGCGGCGAGCGGCGCGAACCCAGCCACTTGGACTTCGTGGCGATGCGCACTGTTGCGCGCGATCCTGCGGGCCTCCCGCGCGTTCAGGCCCGCCCGCGCGTATTGCACTTGGTTGGTGAACAGGTAGCGGAAGAACCAGCCACCCAGTCCGTTGACGTTGCCGACGAACCATCGCTCCGGCCGGCGCATGTGGGGCGATCGCTTGCGAAGGCCGTCCCGCGCGAACTGGATATGACGGGCCTCTTCGGTGACGTGAATCCGCATGAGCCGCTGGATGATCGGCTGGAGTTCCGGGTCATCCATCATCTGCCGCTGCAGCGAGTCGAAGATCTCCTCGCCGATCAGCGCGGCGACCCAGAGCACCGAGCCGCGAAAGAAGAACGGCAGTGTGTTGATGATCATCCGGTGGTAGAGCCGGGGGCGCACCGGCCGCGCGCCGACCCGCTCGATGGCCTTGCCGAACATCACCATGTGGCGGGTCTCGTCGCCCAATTCGGTCAGCGCATAATGGGTGGACCGGCTGGTGGGGTCGGTGTGCATGATCTTGCGCAGCAGTGCCTGATTCAAGATGTTCTCGAACCAGATGCCGGCCGACAGCGTGTTGACCAGCTCCTGCCGGGACAGCTCGATGCGCTGGGCGCGGGTCATCTGGTCCCAGATCGGGGTGCCATACAGCGACACCGTCCTGGGCGGCAGATAGAACTTGTCCGGATCCAGCGGAGCGTCCCAGTCGATGTCGACGACCGGCGCGTAGGACTTCTTGACCGATCCCTTGAGCAGGCGTTCGGAGAAATCCTCACGACCGCGCTCGGCCGGTTGCACCGCAGCTGTCATCGATGACATCCCCTTCGTCGGCGTCCTGTCCAGACGGTAGGGAGCGTACGCGAAGATGTCAATACCATCGGTACCGGATACTTCCGGTTCTAGCTGCTGACCTAGCTGTAATCAGGCATTTCGCCGGCGTCCGGTAGTAGGTTCACCCGCATGGGAGCATTCGTCATACGCGCCGCGGTAACCGGATTCGCGCTGTGGGTGGTCGCTCACCTCGTCCATGGGCTCAGCTTCGTCGGCGGCGACACCCGCCTGCAGCGGGCCGGCATCATCTTCGTGGTGGCGGTGATCTTCGGTCTGGTCAACGCCTTCATCAAACCCGTCGTGCAAATCCTGTCGATCCCGCTCTACATCCTCACACTGGGCCTGTTCCACATCGTCGTCAACGCGCTGATGCTGTGGATCACCGCGTGGATCACCGAGCACACCACCCACTGGGGCTTGGCCATCGACCACTTCTGGTGGACCGCGATCTGGGCAGCGGTCGTGTTGTCGATCGTCGGCTGGGTGCTGTCACTGGTGGTCCGCACCGCGCGGCGCTGACCGGCACACTGGATACATGCCCGAACTGCCGGAAGTCGAAGCACTGGCCGACCACCTGCGTCGCCATGCCGTCGGCAAGACCATCGGGCGTATCGACGTCGCCGCGCTGTCGGTGCTCAAGACCTTCGACCCGCCGATCAACGCGCTGCACGGAGTGACCGTCACCGGCGCCGACCGCTGGGGCAAATACCTGGGCATGCGCGCCGGCGAGCTGATTCTGATCACCCACCTGTCGAGGGCCGGCTGGCTGCGCTGGTCGGACAAACTGTCCGCGGCGCCACTGAAGCCGGGCAAAGGCCCGATCGCGTTGCGCGTCCACCTCGGCAGGCCCGGCGAGGGGCCGGGTTTCGACCTCACCGAGGCAGGCACCCAGAAGCGGCTGGCGGTGTGGCTCGTGGACGACCCGCAGAAGGTCCCCGGTATCGCCACGCTCGGTCCCGATGCGCTGCAGCTGTCCGCCGACGACCTGGCCGGGCTGCTGGCCGGAAACACCGGGCGGATCAAGTCCGTCATCACCGACCAGAAAGTCATCGCCGGCATCGGCAACGCTTACAGCGACGAGATCCTTCACGTCGCCAAGCTGTCGCCGTTCGCCACCGCCGGGAAACTCAACGAGGGACAACTCGCCGCGCTGCACTTCGCGATGGTCTCGGTGTTGTCCGATGCCGTTGCGAGATCGGTGGGCCAGCAAGCCGCAACTCTCAAGGGTGAGAAGCGATCCGGCATGCGGGTGCACGCGCGCACCGGCTTGCCGTGCCCGGTATGCGGCGACACGATTCGCGAAGTGTCGTTCGCCGACAAGTCGTTTCAGTATTGCCCGACCTGCCAGACCGGCGGCAAGGTGCTGGCAGACCGGCGGATGTCGCGGCTGCTGAAGTAGCTATGCTGCGCGGATGACTCGGCAGAAGATTCTCATCACCGGTGCGAGTTCCGGCCTGGGCGCCGGGATGGCCCGCGCGTTCGCCGCCAAGGGTCGGGATCTCGCGCTGTGCGCCCGTCGCACCGACCGGCTCGACGAGCTCAAAGCCGAACTCGGGCAACGGTACCCGGATGTCAAAGTCGCCGTCGCCGCGCTGGACGTCAACGACCACGAACAAGTGCCGAAGGTGTTCGCGGAACTGTCCGACGCACTCGGCGGCGTCGACCGGGTGATCGTCAACGCCGGTATCGGCAAGGGCGCGCGACTGGGATCGGGCAAGCTGTGGGCCAATAAGGCCACCATCGAAACCAATCTCGTTGCGGCCCTCGTTCAAATCGAAACAGCGCTGGAGATTTTCAAGGACCGGGGGTCCGGGCATCTGGTGCTGATCTCGTCGGTGCTCGGCGCCAAGGGTGTGCCCGGTGTGAAGGCGTCCTACGCGGCCAGCAAAGCCGGCCTGAGTTCACTGGGCGAATCGCTGCGCGCCGAATACGCCAAGGGTCCGATCAGGGTGTCGGTGATGGAACCGGGCTACATCGAGTCGGAGATGACGGCCAAATCCCAGAGCACCATGTTCATGGTGGACACCGAAACTGGCGTCAAGTCACTGGTCGCTGCCATTGAGCGCGAGCCGGGTCGGGCCGCCGTGCCGTGGTGGCCGTGGGGCCCGATGGTGCAACTACTGCGCGTGCTGCCGCTGTCGCTGGCCAAGCGGTTCTCTTAAGTCCTTGCGCCGAAAGTGAAGGTGGCGACGGCGCCGCGGCGTGTCGCGTCGTCAGATTCACGTTCGGCGCCGGTTAGCCGCCTAGTCTGCGCGGCCTCGCTCCGCGCGGTACCGGCGGACCAGGGCGTCGGTGGAACTGTCGGATTGCTGTGCCGGAGAAGCGTCTTCGGTGATGACCGGCAGCAGCGCCTTGGCCTGCGTCTTGCCCAGCTCGACGCCCCACTGGTCGAACGAGTCGATGCCCCAGATCACACCCTCGGTGAATACCTGATGCTCGTAGAGCGCGATCAATTGGCCGACTACCGACGGGGTGAGCCGGGTGGCCAGGATGGACGTGGTTGGCCGGTTGCCCGGCATCACCTTGTGCGGCACCACGTCGGCGGCCGTGCCCTCGGCGGCGATCTCG
>NZ_DATNJW010000491.1:0-5316 GCF_035603715.1 Mycobacterium sp.
GCCGTGAAGCTGCACACGGTCGGCAAGCCGCTGCCCGGCGTCGAGCTGCGGATCGTCGCCCCGGACGGCATCGATACGCCGAGCGGTGAACCGGGCGAGATCTGGGTCCGCTCCCGGTCGGCGATGGCCGGCTACGTCGGCGGCGGCGACGCCCCCACAACCACGGGTGATTGGCTGCGCACCGGGGATCTCGGCCGGCTCGACGACGACGGCTTCCTGTTCTACCACGGTCGATCCGATGACATGTTCAAAGTCAGCGGGGCGACTGTCTTTCCGACCGAAGTCGAGCAGGCGCTGCGTGACATCGATGGGGTCGACAACGCCTTCGTCACCAATCTGGCTGGCGGGCGGGGAGATCACGTGGGCGCGGCGGTGGTGTGCGACACCGCCGCGACGACCGCGGAGAAGCTCCGCGCATCGGCGCGCACCGTGCTCAGCTCGTTCAAAGTGCCGACAGTCTGGCTGCTGGTCGATTCCGATGACATGATTCCGCGAGGTCCGACCGGCAAGGTCGATGTCCGACGGCTCCGCGAATTGCTCGCCGCCACGGATAGCGCGCAGCCCGGCTAGGTCGAATGTCACTGATTCGCCGACACTGTGCTAGCGCACTTGTCACAGCGGATGGGTGTTTCGGCAGTCGAGATCGACGCTAGCGTGCGGGTTGCTCGCACTTCTTCGCGCCAGCGTCGATCTCGACGAACCCTCGTCGCAACCGACGAGCAGCTCGTGAATTAATGATTCACGACACTAGGTCGAATCGACGACCCCGTGTTCAGCGAGGTGGTCGATCAGCGGAGCCGCGCCGGCGGCCAGGTGATCCGACATGGCTTTGCGGGCCAGCTCGCTGTCGTGTTTGGCCAGCGCTGCCACCACGCGGCGGTGGTCTTTGATCGACTGACCGGGCCAGCCCGCGATGGTGGGAAAAACGGATTCCGGCGCATACCGGGTGATCTGCGACATCATCTGCGCAAGCTTCGGCGACTCGGCGGCCACATTGATGGCCCGATGGAACTCGTGGTTGAGCCGCACCGTTCGCTCGATATCGTTGCCCGCGTACGCTTCCTCGAGCTCAGCCTGGATTCCTTTCAGTTCGCGCAGTTGGTCGTCGTCGATGTTGACCGCGGCTCGCGCGGCGAGCTCACCGCCGACGTGTGCCTGCAAATTGGCGACATCGGCAAGGTCGCGTTCGGTGACCGGTAGGACCACAAACCCACGACGCGGCTGCTGTGCCAGCAGTCCCTCGGCGCGTAATTCGAAGAGCGCTTCCCGCACCGGCGTGACGCTGATCCCGAGTTCCGCCGCCAGCTGATCCAGACGGACGTACTCGCCCGCCGAATAGGTGCCATCGAAGATCCGCTTGCGGACGTAGCGCGCAACGTCTTCGGACAGCTGGGGCCGCGCGGCGAAATCCGGGACGCTCACGGTCAAATCCGATACTCGGCGAGCAGCCGCTTGCTGATGATGGACTTCTGGATCTCGCTGGTTCCCTCGCCGATGAGCAGGAACGGAGCATCGCGCATCAGCCGCTCGATCTCATACTCTTTGGAGTAGCCGTACCCACCGTGGATGCGGAAGCTCTGCTGGGTGACTTCCGAGCAGAATTCGCTGGCCAGATACTTCGCCATGCCCGCCGCGACGTCGTTGCGTTCACCAGAATCCTTCAACCGAGCCGCGTTGACCATCATCAGGTGGGCGGCTTCGACTTTGGTTGCCATTTCCGCGATTTGGAAGGCAATGGCCTGATGCTCGGCGATCGGCTTGCCGAAGGTGTGACGCTGCTGGGCGTAGCGCGCGGCGAGCTCGAACGCGCGGATGGCCACCCCGACCGCCCGGGCCGATACGTTGACACGTCCAACCTCGATGCCGTCCATCATCTGGTAGAAGCCCTGCCCCGGCACGCCGCCCAAGACGTTGTCGGCGCTTGCTGCGTATCCGTCGAAGATGAGCTCTGTGGTGTCAATCCCCTTGTAGCCCAGCTTGTCGATCTTGCCCGGTATCAGCAGACCGGGTAACACCTCACCGAATCCGGTCGGCTTCTCAATCAGGAAGGCGGTCAGATTGCGGTGCGGCGCCTCTGCGCCCTCATCGGTGCGAACCAGTACCGCCACCAAACTAGAGCTGGCCCCGTTGGTCAGCCACATCTTCTGGCCATTGATGGTGTAGTCGCCGTCGCTACCCCGAATTGCACGAGTGCGGATCGCGGCGACGTCAGAGCCCAACTCCGGCTCCGACATCGAGAACGATCCGCGTATCTCGCCAGCGGCCATACGCGGCAGGAAGCGCTGCTTCTGCTCGTCGGTGCCGTGCTGGCGCAGCATGTAAGCGACGATGAAGTGAGTGTTGAGCACCCCCGAGATGCTCATCCACCCGCGGGCCAATTCTTCGACGCACAGCGCGTAGGTCAGCAGCGACTCGCCCAATCCGCCGTATTCCTGCGGGATCATCAATCCAAACAGACCCATTTCCCGCATCTGGTCAACGATCGCTTGCGGATAGGTGTCGGTGCGCTCCAGCTCGGGCGCATTGGGGATGATTTCCTTCTCCACGAATTGCCTTACCGTGGAGATGATCTCGGTTTGCACGTCGGTGAGGCCGATGGTCTCGGCAAGTTTGGTCATCAGGCGCCCTTCTTCTCGCTAGCAGGCGATGGTCTTCGCATCGGTCAGACGCGTGATGTCGGCGGTAGTCAGCCCCAGGCTCGTGGTGAGTACCTCGGCGGTGTCTGCACCCAGTCTCGGTGCGGGCTCGCTGGTGAAATGCCCGCCGTCGAACACGGTGGGCATCCCGGGCGCGAGGTAGTCCCCCAGACCGTCCTGGTGCAGCCGGGTAAACAGCGGATTGGCCGTCACGCGTTCGTCGTTGGCAAGCTGGGCGAAGCTCTGGTAGCGCTCGAACAACACACTGGTGGCCGACAACGCCCGGGTGATCTGGTCGGCCGTGTGATCTGCGAACCACGGGGCGAACAGTCCGCTGAGCACCTCGCGGTATCGATAGCGAACACCCTCGTCGGTGAAATCCGCGCGAAGTGAGCCGGCCAGCGCGGAAATGGCTGCACCCGTGCCGGATACCTCGACGAGGTCTTGAAAATGACGTTTGGTCAGCGTCACGATCATGAAAGCGACGCCATCGCTACTGGTGAAATCTTGACCGTACTGCCCATAGATCGCGTTGCCCAGGCGTTCACGTTCAGTGCCGTTCACCTGAGGCTCGGTCAGCAGGCCGAGATTGCCGGCGGTGGCTAACGCGACGTCTTCCAACGCGAGACTGATCTGGGCGCCCGCCCCGGACCGGTCGCGGCGACGCACCGCGGCCATGACGGCGAGCGCGGCATACAGACCACAGCAGACGTCCCACGCCGGCAGCACATGATTGATCGGACCGGCGTGGTTCACCGGGCCGGTCACCAACGGGAATCCCGTTGCCGCATTGACGGTGTAGTCCACACCGGTTGAGCCGTCATGACGGCCGAGGACCTGGAGATGGATCAGGTCGGGACGTTTTGCGGCGAGCGTGTGGTATGACAGCCAGGACAGCCCCGCGGCATTGGTAACCACCACGCCGTCGCCTTCGACGATCAGTCGCTGGACCAGGTCTTGTCCCTCAGTTGATCGCAAATCAACCGTGGCTGACCGCTTTCCCTTGTTCAGCCCGGTCCAGTAGATGGACGTGCCGTTAGCGGTAACCGGCCACCGCTGAGTGTCGGACGCACCGCCGATCGGGTCGATCCGAATCACCTTGGCGCCCAACTGGCTCAACGTCATTCCGCACAACGGCGCAGCGACGAAGCTTGAGACCTCGATGACGGTGAGATCGGCCAAGGGCGTCGTCACTGCGGCCCGACTCGCTCGAAAATCGCGGCAAGGCCTTGTCCGCCGCCGATGCACATGGTTTCCAGCCCGTAGCGCGCGCCGCACCGATTGAGTTCGCGGGTCAGCGTGGCCAGCATCCGGCCACCGGTCGCGCCGACCGGATGGCCCAGTGAGATACCCGAGCCGTGCACGTTGGTCCGCTCCCGGTCCGCCGCGCCAAAGCCCCACTCCCGCATCACGGCAAGTGCCTGTGCGGCGAACGCCTCATTGAGTTCGATGAGGTCGATGTCGCTCAATTCCAGGCCCGCCTTGGCCAGGGCGAGCTCGGTGGCCGGTACCGGGCCGATTCCCATCACGTCGGGTGGCACGGCTGCGACGCCCCAGGACACCAGCCGGGCCAGCGGGGTGAGGCCGAGTTCGGCGGCCCTCTCCGGGGTGGTCACCAGACACATGGAGGCCGCGTCGTTTTGACCGCTGGCGTTTCCCGCGGTCACCGTCGCTTCCGGATCATCCTTGAGCAGAACCGGTTTGAGCTTACTCAGCGATTCCACCGTGGTGTCGGCCCGCGGATGCTCGTCGGTGTCGATCACCTCCTGTCCGTGTCGGCCACGTACGGTGACCGGGATGATCTCCTCGGCGAGGACGCCGTCCTTCTGTGCAGCCACCGCCCGTTGGTGCGATGCCACGGCGAGTTCGTCTTGCTCCTGACGCG
The DNA here is from genome assembly GCF_035603715.1 of Mycobacterium sp. Lineage (GTDB taxonomy): Bacteria > Actinomycetota > Actinomycetes > Mycobacteriales > Mycobacteriaceae > Mycobacterium. The sequence continues at coordinate 4,522 of NZ_DATNJW010000491.1, forward strand.
AGATGTTGTATTGGCGGCGCAGATTCTCCGCGGTCTCCAGCATCCCGCCGGGCACCGGATAGTGGCGACCACCGGCGGTGGAGCGTCCGCGCGCCAATCCGTCGTGCACCTGTACGCCGCCGCGGCCGCCGCCCCAGCGCATGTCGGTGGAGTAGAACGCGACGTTGCTCATGCTCTCCGCGCCACCGGCGACGACGAGATCGTGGTCACCGGCGCTGATCTGGAGACTTGCCTGGATGACCGCTTGGAGGCCCGATCCACAGCGACGATCTACCTGCATGCCGGGCACCGTCACCGGTAAACCTGAGTCGAGGGCGATCACCCGTCCGATCGCCGGCGCCTCGCTGTTGGGATAGCAGTGCCCAAGGATGACGTCCTGTACCGCCTCGGGTGGAACACCAGTCCGTTCGAGCAGCCCGGTGAGAGCGGCTACTCCGAGCTCAACAGCGCTCTGCGACTTGAACATTCCCCCGTAGCGACCGATCGGGGTCCGAATCGGCTCGCAGATCACCGCTTCGCGAGTGCTCACAGGTGCCGCCCGCCGGTCACCTCGAGGACGGTGCCGGTCATGTATGACGACAGATCGGAGGCCAGGAACAACGCGACGTTGGCGACCTCGCTGGGCTCGCCGGCTCGCCCCATCGGCACCTCCGCGACTTTTGCGTCCCAAATCCGTTGCGGCATCGCTTCTGTCATTGCCGACCTGATCAGGCCGGGCTGGATCGCGTTGACCCGGACACCGAGGTGGGCGAGTTCCTTCGATGCCGCCTTGGTCATACCGACGATGCCGGCCTT
>NZ_DATNJW010000492.1:0-2180 GCF_035603715.1 Mycobacterium sp.
GCAACGACGGCGCCAAGGATGCCATCAAGCACATCAAGGATGTGGCCGACAAGTGCCCGGGCACCCCGCAGGTGCTCGGCGGGTACTCGCAGGGCGCATCGGTGGTCGACATTGTCACCGGGACGCAGATCGCCGGCGTCGGCTGGGGCGATTCGCTGCCGCCGCAATACGCCAGCCACATCATCGCGGTCACCACATTCGGTAACCCCGCCGACCGCAGCGGCGGCACGATCTCGGCCCAGAGCGCGATGTTCGGCGCCAAGGCCGTCGACTACTGCAACCCCGAAGACCCGATCTGCCACGCCGGCCAGGGCAACCAATGGAGCGGGCACACCGACGGCTACGTGCCCATCTACACCAGCCAGGCCGCCAGCTTCGTCGCCACACGGCTGCTGTCGATACTCGCCCCGACCAGTCCCCAGGGGCCGATGGGCTTTCCGCCTGGCTCCGGTTATCTCGGCGTCCCGCCCGGATCTGGTCAGGCCCCGCTTCCTGGTCAGGGCCCGCTGCCCGGTCAGGGTCCGCTGCCCGGGCCCAACCCCAACCCCGACGTCCCGGGTCCGACCGTGGTCAGCCAGACCCAGCCCGCCGCGTTTCACTGATCAGCCGGTCACCACGCTGATCTTGTGACCGCTACTGTCGTGTCATGAACCTGCGCTCGATGGCCCTCGCGTCACGATCGATTCGAGGCGTGTGCGTCGCCGCCCTTCTTGCCGCAGGTTTGATGCTTGCGCCCGCGGCGCCGATCCCCACGGCATCGGCCTCCTGCTCGGACGTCGAGGTGATATTCGCCCGCGGGCGAACGGAGTCACCCGGTGCCGGCATCGTCGGCAACAACTTTGTCAGCGCGCTGCGGTCCAGGGTCCACCGGAACGTCAGCCTGTACGCGGTGCGCTACCCCGCCGACACCGAGATCGACATCGGCGCCAACGACATGAGCGCTCACGTTCAGAACACGATCAACGGCTGCCCGAACACCCGCATCGTGCTGGGTGGCTACTCGCTGGGCGCGGCGGTCACCGACGTCGTGGTGGCGGCTCCCATCGCGGCATTCGGCTTCACCAATCCGCTGCCGCCGGGCTCAGACCAACACATCGCGGCGGTTGCGCTGTTCGGCAACGGCACCCAGTGGGTCGGGCCGATCACGAATTTCAACCCGGTCTACGCCGACCGGACCATCGACTTGTGCCACGGCACCGACCCGATCTGCAATCCGGCCGACCCGCACACCTGGCAGGACAACTGGCCGCAGCACGCCGGCAACCTCTATATCAGCGACGGCATGGTCAATCAGGCCGCCGACTTTGTCGCCGGCAAACTGGCCTAGCCACATTCGCTGATCGAACACACAGGTCGGTATCAGCGGAGCATTAGTTTCACCCGCTAATTTTTGCTCATGCGACTCCCTCCGACGTCACGGGTGCCGCGCTGGTTAGCCGGGCTGACGGCTGCGGGGTTGCTCGCGTTGGGTCTGCTGGCTGCCCCGGCGCTGGCACCGCTCGCGACGACGACCATCGCGAAGGCGTCGGCGGCCTGCCCGGACGCCGAAGTCGACTTCGCCCGCGGCCGCGAAGAAGCCCCCGGCGTCGGCGCGGTCGGCCAGGCCTTCATCAACTCGCTACAGAAGAAGCGGCCGCAGATGTCGATCGGCGCCTACGGGGTCAACTACCCCGCCGACGTCAGCGTCACCAAAGGCTCCAACGACATGAGCGCCCACGTGCAGTCGATGGCGAGAAGCTGCCCGAACACCAAGCTGGTACTCGGCGGCTACTCGCTGGGCGCCGCCGCGGCCGACGTCGTCATCGCGATGAACCAGCCGGGTTTCGGCTACACCGATCCCCTACCGCCGCCGATGGATCAGCACGTCGCCGCGGTCGCGCTGTTCGGCAACGCGACCCAACGAGTGGTCGGCGACATTCCCGGTCCCAGCCCGGCCTTCGCCGGCAAAATCATAGACCTGTGTGCCCCGGGCGACCCGATCTGCACCGGCGGTATCCAGGATCTGCACTGGCACTCACACCTGCAGCCGTCTTACATCAACACCGGCTTGGTGGATCAGGCCGCCGGCTTCGTCGCCGGCAAGCTGTAGATCAGTCCCGCGTACGCAGGTCGCGGGTGATCAGCGTGCGCGCCTGCAGTTCGCTGTCGGGCGGGTAGTCCACTCCCACCAGCGTCAAACC
>NZ_DATNJW010000493.1:0-2708 GCF_035603715.1 Mycobacterium sp.
CGATTTTCCTGCTGCGACAAGTGGTTAGCGTCCGGCAGCTGATCACGGCACTGTGCGCGCTGGCCGCGGCGCTGGCGCTGCTGGCCACGCTGCTGGTGCGTGCTGCCGACATCGAGATCACCAGTCGCCAGCGGCTTTACGCCGATCCGATCATCGCCTACCGTCACTCGGCATATCAGGACATCGTGGTGACCCGCCGGGGCACCGACATGCGCCTGTACCTCGACGGTGGTTTGCAGTTCTCCACCCGCGACGAGTACCGCTACACCGAGAGCCTGGTCTATCCCGCGCTCGGTGCCGGTGCACACTCGGTGCTCGTACTGGGTGGCGGCGACGGACTGGCGGCACGTGAACTGTTGCGCACTCCGGGCGTCGACAAGATCGTGCAAGTCGAGCTCGACCCCGCGGTCATCGAATTAGCCCGCAGCACAATGCGTTACGCAAATGGCGGGTCACTGGACAACCCGCGGGTGCATGTCGTGACCGGCGATGCGATGAAGTGGTTGCGCGATACGAAGTCACCGTCGTTCGATGCGATCATCGTCGACCTCCCCGATCCCGATACTCCGGTGCTGGGCAGGCTGTATTCGACGGAGTTCTATGCGCTGGTGTCGCGCGCGCTGGCGCCGGGCGGGCTGATGGTGGTGCAGTCGGGCAGCCCGTACTCGACCCCGACTGCGTTCTGGCGCACGATTTCCACCATCACCGCAGCCGGTTTCGCGGTCACGCCGTACCACGTCTATGTGCCGACGTTCGGCGACTGGGGCTTTGCACTGGCGCGAAGGGGCGACCAGGCGCCGCACCCGGTTCTGCCGCGCGATGCGCCGTCGCTGCGCTTTCTCAACCCTTCGGTACTCGACGCCGCGACAGTGTTCGCTCCGGACGTGCAGCCTCGCCCGCTGGAGCCGTCAACGCTGGAACACCCGCGCGTCGTCGAAGACATGCGCCACGGGTACGACTAGTCCTCGTCGAGCGCAGCCAATACCTCATCGGACAGGTCGACATTGGTCCAGACGTTCTGCACGTCGTCGCTGTCCTCCAGCGCGTCAACCAGTTTGAACACTTTGCGGGCGCCGTCGACGTCGACGGGCACGCTCACTGATGGCTGGAAGCCGGCCTCCGCGGATTCGTAGTCGATACCGGCATCCTGCAGAGCCGTGCGCACCGCGACGAGATCGGTGGGCTCGGACACGACTTCGAAGCTCTCACCCAAGTCGCTGACGTCCTCAGCCCCGGCCTCCAGGACAGCGGCCAACACGTCGTCCTCGCTCAGACCGTTCTTCTCCAGCGTCACCACACCTTTGCGGGTGAACAGGTAGGACACCGAGCCGGGGTCGGCCATGTTGCCGCCGTTGCGGGTCATGGCGACCCGCACCTCACCGGCCGCGCGGTTGCGATTGTCGGTCAGACATTCGATCAGCACCGCAACGCCGTTGGGTCCGTAACCCTCGTACATGATGGTCTGGTAGTCGGCGCCGCCGGCTTCCTCACCGGCCCCACGCTTGCGGGCCCGTTCGATGTTGTCGTTGGGCACCGACGTCTTCTTGGCCTTCTGGATGGCGTCGTACAACGTCGGGTTGCCCCCGGGGTCACCGCCGCCAGTGCGCGCGGCGACCTCGATGTTCTTGATCAGCCGCGCGAATTCCTTGCCACGGCGCGCGTCTTTGACGGCCTTTTGATGCTTGGTGGTGGCCCACTTGGAATGGCCGCTCATCAGCTACTACCTCTTCTGTCGCCCTAATTCGCCTGCCGAGTCTACGTGGGCGTTCCGGTCACGACGTTTCCGCGGCACCCAGGCGTCACAGAAGCCGGGGCAGACCGTTCTGCCCGCCTCGTAGCGAAACTAGCGAGACCGCATCACGGAATTCGCTCGGAGGCGGGCACAAAGCCACTTCCGCCCAGCGCTGACGCCGTTCACCCGCTCGGTTTGATCCAGCGCCACTGCATCGACTCCCACGAACGCGCGTCGGGCAGTGTCTCGCTGACCGCTCGCACCACACCGGGCCACCAGTCGGGGTGGTAGTCATCGCCGGACAGCCAACCGCCAGGCATGACCTTGGGCGCCCACGCCTCGATATCGGCGACGACGCTCTCGTACTCATGCCGCGCGTCGATGTGCACCCATGCCAGCGAACCGTCGGCGAAGAAGTCGGCGGCTGCGACCGAGTCGCTGATCAGCAGTTGGATAGTGTCGGCAAGGCCGCAGTCGATGATGTTGCGGTGCAACAGCCCCGCGAAGGTTCCGCCACCGTGGTCGACCGCGGGGCCGTGAGCGTCCTCTTCGCCGCGACCTTCCGGCCCGCTGCCCCGCGCCGTGTCAACCCCGACGATCCTGATGTCGCGGCCCGCCTCGCGCACCACTTCGCCGAGTGAGCAGATGCTGCGCCCCAAGTAGCAACCCACCTCGACGAACCGGCTCCCGTCGGCGAAATGGGCAGCGGCCTCCTCTTGGTGATCGCGCCAATGGAACCAGCCAGGAATATCGCGCCAAGTGCGGACAGGTTTGTCGAATTTGTTGGTCGACGCGACGCCAGGAGCCAGTTCCATGGTCAGCATTTACACCGCGTCGCCTCATTTCAAACGCCACGTACCGTGGAAGCGGTGACGACGCAAAGCCCGCTGCGCGCGGTACGGCAGGCGCTGGGCAGCAGCTTGTTCGAGATGATCGCCGGTCCTGAGGGCCCTTCACGACGCGAACGCATCCACCA
>NZ_DATNJW010000494.1:0-17965 GCF_035603715.1 Mycobacterium sp.
GCAACGACGGCCTCGGTGGTCAGGAACAGCGCCGCGATGGACGCCGCGTTCTGCAGCGCCGAACGCGTCACCTTGACCGGGTCGGCCACGCCCGCCTTGAGCAGGTCCTCGTACTCACCCGTCGCGGCGTTGAGCCCAACACCCGCCTTGGAGTTGGCGACCTTCTCGGCGACAACGCCGGGCTCCAGCCCGCCGTTGAAGGCGATCTGCTTCAGCGGAGCCGACAGCGCCACGCGCACGATGTTCGCGCCCGTTGCCTCGTCACCGGTGAGCTTCAGATCGTCCAGAGCCGGAGCCGACTGCAGCAGAGCCACGCCACCACCGGCGACGATGCCCTCTTCGACAGCGGCCTTGGCGTTACGCACGGCGTCCTCGATGCGGTGCTTGCGCTCCTTGAGCTCCACCTCGGTGGCAGCACCGGCCTTGATCACCGCAACACCGCCGGCCAGCTTGGCCAGGCGCTCCTGCAGCTTCTCGCGGTCGTAGTCGGAGTCGCTGTTCTCGATCTCGGCACGGATCTGGGCCACCCGGCCGGCGATGGCGTCGGAGTCACCGGCGCCCTCGACGATGGTGGTCTCGTCCTTGTTGATGACGACCTTGCGAGCCTGACCCAGCAGCGTGATGTCAGCGGTCTCCAGCGAGAGGCCGACCTCTTCGCTGATGACCTGGCCACCGGTGAGGATCGCGATGTCCTGCAGCATCGCCTTGCGACGGTCGCCGAAGCCCGGCGCCTTGACGGCGACAGACTTGAACGTGCCACGGATCTTGTTGACCACCAGGGTCGACAGGGCTTCGCCCTCGACGTCTTCGGCGATGATCAGCAACGGCTTGCCCGACTGAATGACCTTCTCCAGCAACGGCAACAGGTCCTTGACGGTCGAAACCTTCGACGACACCAGCAGGATGTACGGGTCCTCCAGGACCGCTTCCTGACGCTCGGCGTCGGTCACGAAGTAACCCGAGATGTAGCCCTTGTCGAACCGCATGCCCTCGGTGAGCTCGAGCTGCAGGCCGAACGTGTTGGACTCCTCGACGGTGATGACACCCTCGTTGCCAACCTTGTCCATGGCCTCGGCGATCAGCTCGCCGATCTGGGTGTCGCCGGCCGAGATCGCGGCGGTGGCAGAGATCTGCTCCTTGGTCTCGACCTCCTTGGCCGACTTCAGCAGGGTCTCGGTGATCTTCTCGACGGCCTTCTCGATGCCGCGCTTGAGACCCAGCGGGTTGGCGCCGGCCGCAACGTTGCGCAGGCCCTCTTTGACCAGCGCCTGTGCCAGCACGGTGGCCGTGGTGGTGCCGTCACCGGCAACGTCGTCAGTCTTCTTGGCGACTTCCTTGACCAGCTCAGCGCCGATCTTCTCGTAGGGGTCCTCCAGCTCGATCTCCTTGGCGATGGACACACCATCGTTGGTGATCGTGGGAGCGCCCCACTTCTTCTCCAGGACGACGTTGCGGCCCTTGGGACCCAACGTCACCTTTACCGCGTCGGCGAGGGCGTTCAGGCCCCGCTCGAGGCCGCGACGGGCCTCTTCGTCGTACGCAATTGTCTTGGCCATTGCGAAGTGATTCCTCCGATTGGGGATGACACGTCTGTGGTCGGTGCAGTGCCCGCGACGGACGGCTTGGGTGTCTCCGCTGACGCGGCCCGTACCTCACCGTCCCGACCTAGCACTCACCGGTCGCGAGTGCCAGTGTCATTTTTAGCACTCGCCCATATCGAGTGCAAGGACAGGTCACCCTTATCGCGACGGGCGTAAACCGTCGATGACGACGTCGGTCACCCGACCGGCCCGCGCCTTGTCGTAACCCTGCATGGCTTGGCAGCCAACGAGGATCGCCTTGATCTCGGGAACGTCGACGTCGGCGCGTACCGTCCCGGCCCGTTGCGCGGCCACCAGCAGCTCGCCCAGCAGACTGCGGAACGCGTCTTCAGCGTCGGGTGCCACGGAGTCGACGTCGATGCCCAGCCCACCGAGGGCCTCGACCAGGCCCTGATCGGTGGCACCCCAATCCAGCACCATCGACCGCAGAAACGCGAACAGCGCCTCCTTGGGTCCGGGCTCGTCCAGCAACGCGCGTCCTTCAGTGATGATGTGCTGCAGACGGCTTTCGACGACCGCCGCGAACAGGTCCTTTTTGGTCGGGAAGTGCCGGTAGACGGTGCCGGCGCCGACGCCGGCGCGCCGGGCGATCTCATCGATCGGCACCGACAAGCCTTCGGCCGCGAATGTCTCGTAGGCGGTTTCCAGCACCCGGGCACGGTTGAGCGCCGCGTCAGCGCGCAGCGGTTTCGCTGCTTGCGCCATCGTTCACCCCCTACCGGTTGACAAAGCGGGGCGTACGTTCCGTATAGTGAAGCGAACCGGAGCGTACGCCCCGTTTACCTTACAGCTTAGGGAGCTTTCCATGGCTAAGTGGACAACCGCCGACATTCCCGACCAGACCGGTCGTGTCGCCGTCATCACCGGGTCGAACACTGGACTCGGCTACGAAACCGCGGCCGCCCTGGCCGCCAAGGGCGCGCACGTCGTGATGGCGGTACGCAACCTGGACAAGGGCAAGGACGCCGCCGCCCTCATCCACCGAACAAGTCCCAGCGCCGAAGTGGCGCTGCAGGAACTCGACTTGACGTCGCTGGACTCGATCCGCGCCGCCGCAGACCAACTCCGCTCCACTCACGATCACATCGACCTGCTGATCAACAACGCCGGGGTGATGTACACGCCGAAGTCGCAGACCAAGGACGGCTTCGAGATGCAGTTCGGCACCAACCACCTCGGCCACTTCGCCTTCACCGGTCTACTGCTGGATCGGCTCCTGCCCGTCGCCGGTTCGCGGGTCGTGACGATCAGCAGCATGGGCCACCGCATCCGCGCCGACATCCACTTCGACGATCTGCAGTGGGAGCACAGCTACAACCGGGTCAAGGCCTACGGGCAGGCCAAGCTGGCCAACCTGCTGTTCACCTACGAACTGCAACGACGGCTCGCTCCCCACGGCACGACCATCGCCGTCGCCGCCCACCCCGGCGGCTCGAACACGGAGTTGATGCGTCACCTGCCGGGATGGGCGGCCTCCGTCTACCCCGTCATCGCACCGATGTTCCAGGACGCCGCGATGGGCGCCCTGCCGCAACTGCGGGCAGCGACCGACCCGGCGGTGCTCGGTGGGCAGTACTACGGACCCGACGGTCTCGGCCAGACCCGGGGCTACCCCAAGATCGTCGGCTCCAGCAAGAAGTCGCACGATGCCGAGCGGCAGCGCCGCCTGTGGGCGGTGTCCGAGAAGCTCACCGGCGTGACGTACCCGGTCGGCTAACCCAAGTCGAGCAACTGCTCGTAAAAACCGCCGAAGCGCCGCAGCGGGTCGATCAGGTGGATCTCCAGGATCCAGTGGCAGCGCCGACCGCTGGGGTCGGCGCGCCGCATCGGTTTGGTCGACCCGGGCATGATGTACCACTCGGTGGCCGTCCCGGCGATCTTCTTGTGCGGGAACTCCCCGACGAGGTGGCCCGCGATGTGGCTGCCCCACCCGAAACCTTCGGCCCGGGCCGCCTCGACGGAGGCATCGAACAACTCGGCGCCGGTGACTTGCGCGTGGTTCGCGAAATAGTCGCGACCGGCCTGCCATACCCGGGGCAGCGCATCGCGCACGGCCAACTTGTCCGAGTCATCGCCGAGTACGTAGGTGCGCCCGAAGTCGGCCTCCCACTCCTCGAAGATCGGCCCGAAATCGAGGAACACGATGTCGTCGTCGACGACTACGCGGTCCGGCGGATGCTCCTTGAAAGGTTGCAAGGTGTTCTCGCCGGCCCGCACGATTCGGCGATGCCAGTGCCGGGTGACCCCGAACATCTGTCCGGCCAGAGCGTGGATCTCGTCGGACAATTCCTTCTCTCCGACGCCGGCCCGGATCATCGCGCGACGTTCGATCTCATCGAATAACTGTGCCGCTTTATCCTGGGCATCGAGAAGCCGCTCGGCGCGGGCGTTTTCGTCGGAGGTCGGCGCTGTCACAACACCGATGCTAAACGTCGTGCGCGTCAGCCCCACTGCGCAAAGTAGGGGCGCTCCGGCTTGCTCTTCTCGACGAGGATGAACACCACACCCCACGGGTCGACGAACCATGTCGTGCGGACCCGCGCCACGTCCGCAATGCCGTCGACCAGAAAGCGCACGCCGTTGGCTTCGAGTTGGGCCCGGGTGGCGTCGAGGTCCTCGCAGATCAACCCGACGTGCGACAAGCCGTGCTCGGTGAGGGCCGCCGCGCTGCGCTGATCGCCGCCGGCGACACCGAGGTATTCGATCACCTCGAGGACCCGATCGCCGTCATCGTCGAAGCCGACGATGGCCGCCTTCATGGTGGGGTCGGACACCAGCTGTCCCATGTCGTCGCGAATCGCATCGCCGGCCATCACGTACGGCGGCGACAGCACCCGCATGCCCAACACGTCGCGATAAAACGCCACAGCCGCTTCGCAGTCCGGCACGCACACGCCCGAGTGGGCGATTCCGGTAATCACGCTTTGCACGATGTCAAAAGTGCGGTCATCGCACTAGTGCGATGTGGTCTTCGAGGCAGCCGATGAAGGCCTGCGACGCCGCCGATCTGAGCGGGCGGGCCGGTGAGACCAGGTTGACCTGCCGGTACAGGTTTGCCCCGGCGACCGGACGCAAGGCCAACTTCGGGTTGTCGCCCACGCGTGACATAGCGACCGACTCCGGCAGCAACGCAACACCGAGATCCTGACTCACGAAATGAACCACCTCATCGACGCGAGTGACTTCGAAGGCCACCCGTCGCGTCACGCCTGCGAACCCGCGATCGGTTTCGTGCCGCAGGCCGTAGCCGGGCGGAAAGTCGATGAACGGTAAGGCTGCCAACTGATCGAGAAGTACCGACTTCCGCCCAGCCAATTCGTGTGAAGACGGCAGCACCGCCACCAAGGGTTCGCTAAACAGCTCGGTGAAGGTGAGTCGCCCGGTCGGCGTCGACACATTGGATCCGACCACCGCGACATCGAGCTTTCGGTCACGCACCGCCTCGATGAGCAGATCGCTGCCGCCGCTGCGCAGTGTCACGCTGACCTCGGCATAGCGGGCGTGGAACGTGGCCATCAGCGCCGCGACGTCGAGGCTTTCCGAGGGCACCTCCATCATTCCGACCGTCAGACGGCCCGCGATGGTGCCACTGAGCGCCTGCGCGTCGAACTTGATCTGATCGACCCCAGCCAGCACTTGATGCATCAGCGGCAGCAGCGCCTCGCCTGCCGGAGTCAGCGCGACCGAGCGCGTGGTGCGCTCGAAGAGCGCGACGCCGAGTTCGTCCTCGAGTTTGCGTAATTGCTGGCTGAGTGCCGATTGCACGACATATTCATTGTCGGCCGCTTTGGTGAAGCTCTGCGCTTCGGCCAACGCCACCGCATAGCGCAGCTGCCGCAAATTCATAACATCTGATGATAGATCCCATCACATCTATGCGTTGGACTGGTAAGTGCAAGTCGATGAACAATCATCGACATGTCCGTTGCGCCTGTGCCGACCGCTCGTGTGCAGGCGCGGTCCCATCGCGGGTTGGACACCAACGACTGTTCGGATCTGGTGACGCGGGAGGCGATCACCGCCGAGCTGGACGCGCTGCCGTTCCTGGGATCACTGTCCTGCGACACGACGACGTTGATCGCCGGGTCCACCGAAGAGCTGGTCTTCACCTACACCGTGGGCAGCTCGGGAATCGCCGACAGCGGCTGGCTGAAGCTGTGCTTCCGCTTCTACTCCGACTGGGATCTGCAGACGACTGACCCTCATGCGCGCGATTACGCGTCCGCAACGTTGGTCAGCCGGTCGCTGGTCGGCGGCGCCTCGGCGGCCTCCGCCGCCACCGTGCAGAAGCTCGTCACCCGCTACGACGTCAAAGGTGGCGAGCGCCCGTTCCAAAAAGCATTGCTGATTCACGCCAAAGACGGCTACCTGCGGCCCGGCGACGTCATCGAGATCCGGTTGGGGGACCGCCAATTCGGCGGACCCGGCACCCGCGTGCAGACGTTCGTCGAGGATGAGTTCGAGTTCCACCTGTTCGTCGACGTCTTGGGCACATCACGGATGGCCCGCGGCGCCGTGTCTCGGCTCGCGGTGGTCCCCGGGCCGCCCGAGCACCTGGTGGTGCACGGCCCGCGACTGGTGAGGCGCGACATCTCGTCAGCCGACCTGCGGGTACACCTACAGGATCGTTGGGGCAACGCCTGCCGCGACGTCGCCGCGACCGTGCGAGCTCGCTCCGGTGACGTCGACGTCGCCTCCGCCGAATTCCCCACTGCGGGATGGGCGGCCGCGACGGTGTCGGTCCCGGCCCAGCCCGGCGGCATCGACCTCGTCGCCGATGCGGGTACAGCGGAGATCGGGCGGGAGACTTGCTATCTCGACGTCATCGACGACTTCCCCTCGCCGCGTGCGTTGTTCGCCGATCTACACGTGCATTCCAACGACACAGTAGGCACCCAGGACACCGGGTCGAATCTGGCCTATGGCCGCGATGTCGGCGCGCTCGACGTGATCGGCTACACCGCCAACGACTTTCAGATCACCGATGACGTGTGGGACGACGTCGTCGCTGCGTGCGCGAGCGCCAACGAGAACGGCCAGCTGGTCTGCTATCCCGGCGTGGAGTGGTGCGGAACAGCCGGCGTCGGCGGCGACCACAACGTCGTCTTCCTCGGCGAGGACACCACCGTAGCGCGGTCACTGGAATGGCACCAAGGCATGACCTCGGCCGCGCCGACTCCCCAAACATGGCCCATCACAGAGCTTTACGCCGCCTATGAAAAGGATCCCGACTCTTACCTGCTGATCCCCCATGTTGGTGGACGGCGGGCGATCCTGGACTGGCATCATCCGGAACTGGAACGACTGATCGAGGTGCACTCGTCCTGGGGAACCAGTCCCTGGTTCCTCGAGGACGCGCTGGCGCGCGGCCTCCGCCTGGGTGCCAGCGCCGCCAGCGACGAGCACCGTGGACGGCCCGGCGGCGGCGCGCCGGGAGCCAACATATTCGGCGGGCACGGCGGACTGACCGGTGTTCTGGCACCCGAACTCACCCGCGCCGACGTCGGCCGGGCGTTGCGAGGTCGGCGCACCTGGGCGACGACCGGTGCCCGCTCCGTCGTGCTGTTGCGCAGCGGTTCGCACTGGATGGGTGACGAGATCTACACCACCACAGACGAACTAGTCGCCCAATACAACATCTTCGGCACGACGGGCTGGGAAGAACTCGAGGTGTGGGATTCCGCGGGCCGACTGTGGCGACGCGATTTCCACGCCGAGACCGGGTTGTCGGACACGCTGGTGCGGATCCGGTGGGGTGGCGCGCGACACAAGGACCGCTATCGCTGGGCGACGTGGGCGGGACGTCTCACGGTCGCTGGTAGCTCCGTCGACGCCGTGACGCCGTGGGCCGCCACACATCCCGAGCAGGAATTCCTCGCATTAAGCAATGAGATCAGCTGGCGAACAACGACATACGGAAGTGACATCGGCGTGATCGTCAGCCTGGCCGACCTGGCCTCGGCGCACCTGCAGATCGAGAGCAGCGTCGTCGAGGATGACCTGGACGCGAGTGTGGTGATCAGCGGCGCCGATCTCATCGAGGACGGCCGGCGCGAAACCGTCGTCGGTGGGCTGAATTTGACGCTCATCGTCGAACGGATCGCCGATCTCGCGGACCTTCCGGTCACGGCGACCGGGCAGTTGACCGTCGACCTGCCGCCGGCCGACAGCGCCCTCTACCTGCGGGCTCGGCAAGCAGACGGCCACCAGGTGTGGACCAGTCCGCTCTTCGTCTCCCGGAGCGTGGGCTGATCATGGTGAGCCGAATCGCTGTACGACTGACCAAACGTCTGCATGTCGACCTGCAGCGCGTCATCGCCGCCTCCTGTAGCTGACCGGTCCGCGTTCGAACAACTGGTCACTCAAGGAGATGTCATGCCTACTCGCATTCCGGCCCGCCGCGCCCTGCCGCTGGTCGTCGCACTTGTCGCCGCCCTGCTAAGCGGTTGTGGGCATTCCGCATCCACCGGGGGCTCTGGCGCAGGAGTCACACTGCGCCTGGGGTACATCACCCGCATCACCCATGCCTCGGCGCTGGTCGCCGTTGATCGGGGATTGTTCACCAAGAACCTCGGCTCGTCAGCGACTCTGGTCACCCAGCCCTTCCAGCAGGGCATCGCCGAAGTCACCGCGCTGTTGTCCGACAAACTCGACGCCGCCTACATCGGCACCAACCCGGCGTTCAACGCTTGGCAGAAGTCGCACGGCACGGCGATCAACATCGTCTCCGGATCGGCCCTCGGCGGTACGTCCTTCGTCGTCAAGCCCGACATCAAGACCGCCCAGGATCTGCGCGGCAAGACCGTGGCCGACCCGGGTCTAGGCGGCAACCACGACATCAGCTTGCGCAGCTGGCTCAAAGACAATGGCCTGCAGACCAATACCCAAGGCGGCGGGGACGTGTCCGTCAAGCCGACCAAGCCCGAGTCGGCGATCCTGCAGGAATTCGCGACAAATCAGATCGCGGGTGCTGCGGAGTCCGCACCGTACGACGTCGAACTGGTCAAGGCCGGCGGCGTGAAACTGTGGCCCGACCCGGGAACGATCACCGTGTTGGTGGTGCGCCAAGACTTCTTGAAGGCTCACCCCGAGGCGGTCTCTGCATTGTTACGCGGGCAGGTCCAAGCCGATGACCTGCTGCACAACGACCCGGCCGCGGCAGCGCAGTCGGCCAACAACAGACTCGCGAAGGATTTAGGCAAAGGGTTGACTCCGGACGTGTTGAACGCGTCACTTCAGGAGACGACCTTCACCAACGACCCGAATACCGCATCGCTGAACGACCAAGTCCGCAAAGCTGTTTCAGTTGGACTGCTCGATCCGCTCAGCCTGGACGGACTCGTCGACCTGCGGCTGCTCAACGAAGTCTTGAAGACGTCCGGTAAGTCTCAGGTGAATTCGTGACCAGCACATCGACTCAGCATGTGACCAGTCACGCCCCCAGCGGCCAAAGGGAACCTGCCGTTCGGCTTTCGTCGGTCTCCAGGACTTACGAGCAGGGCGCCACGACGGTCGCCGCGCTTGCTGATATTTCACTCAGCGTGGAACCAGGCGAGTTCGTCTGCATCGTCGGGCCGTCAGGCTGCGGCAAAAGTACTCTGCTGTCACTAGCGGCCGGGTTGGATCAGCCCACGACGGGCACGGTGTCCAGCGGAAATCGTCAGCCCGCATTAATGTTTCAGGAATCAGCTTTGTTTCCGTGGTTGACGGCGTCCGGCAATATCGACCTGGCGCTGCGGGCACGCAAGATTCCCAGAGCTGAGCGACGCGCCCGAGTGGCCGAGTTGCTCGACATCGTCGGGCTGGCTGCCTTCGCGGGTGCGCGACCGCATCAGCTGTCGGGCGGGATGCGTCAGCGGGTGGCGCTCGCACGAGCACTGGCGCAGGATGCCGATGTGCTGCTTATGGACGAGCCGTTCGGCGCACTCGATGCGATCACCCGCGACCTCCTGCACACCGAGCTCGAACGCATCGTGGCGGAAACAGGTTTGACGGTGCTGTTCGTCACCCACAACGTGCAAGAGGCGGTCAGGTTGGGCGACCGGGTGGTGCTGTTGAGCAACAGGCCCGGCCGGATCATTGCCGAACACATCGTCGAGCTCAAACGACCGCGGCGAACTGACGCGCCCATCGCTGAAGTTGTCGCCGCCATCACCGCCGACCTTCAAGGACCGGGGGCCGGCGATGACGCTTAGCGACCTCGAGGCCGACCAGTGCGCGGAACCTGACTCGCACTCGGCCGGAGGGCTTTTCACCCGCCGACTGGTCCGATCGCTATGGGCTCCCGGCGTGGGGCTGTTGGTCGTCTTGGCCGGGTGGCAGGCGGTGTATCTGAGCGGCTGGAAACCAACGTTCGTGTTACCCGGTCCGGCTGCGGCCCTGGCCAGTCTGTGGAGTCAGGCTGGCCAGCCGTTGTTGTGGCAGGCGATCGCGACCACCCTGAGCCGAGCCGTGTACGGGTTCGGCCTCGCCGTGCTGTTCGGATTGGCCGCCGGCATCGTCGTGTCACGGAATCGGTTGATCCGGGCGGCTTTCGGGCCGATCATCACCGGCATGCAGACGATGCCGGCGATCGCCTGGTTCCCGTTCGCCATCATCTTCTTCGGGCTCAACACCTCGGCGATTGTGTTCGTTATCGTAATCGGCACCGCGCCCGCCATCGCGACCGCTGTCATCGCCGGATCTGACCACATTCCGCCGTTGCTGCTGCGCGCGGCGAAGACTATGGGGCTCAAGGGATTCGCGCTATATCGACATGTCATCCTGCCTGCGTCGCTACCTGTCTTCGTCACCGGACTCAAGCAGGGCTGGGCGTTTGCCTGGCGCAGTCTGATGTCAGGTGAGCTCGTGGTGATCGTGACCAATACCGCATCCATCGGTGTGCTACTGGAGAACGCACAGAACATGTCCGACATGCCTGCAGCGATCGCGGTAATGATCGTCATCTTGACGCTCGGCATCATCATCGACGGACTCTTCACCTTTCTCGACAACGTGGTCCGCCGCCGGTGGGGACTCGTCGACGTCTCCGAATCGTGACAGCTGACGAATGTCCGCGGCTGCGGCTGTGGGCTTTCGGTGACGCTCACGTCGGCACCGACAAGCAGTTCGGCAGAAGAAGTTTGGCCGAAGCGATCACACACTCCGAATTCGGCGGAGAAGGCGGAGGCCCGCCGTTCGAATGGGACATCGCTATCGATGTCGGCGACATGTCCGGCGCACACCACCACCTGCCCGATGACGCCGAGGGCCGCGAAGTCGTCGAGCAATTCTCAACGCTGCGCGCGCATCGCCGCGAAGACGTCTACAGCGTGTGCGGCAACCACGACCGCAACGGGCTTGCGGAACCCGAGGCGTGGTGGTGGCAGAAATGGATCGATCCGCTAGGCGCTAACACTGAATTCTCCGGTGTCGACGCTACTGCCCGCCGCTATCGCATCGACGGGACATGGGAGCGGTACAGCTTTCGGGTGGGCAACCTGCTGTTCTTGATGATGAGCGACCGCAACGAACCCACGCAGTCGGTCGGTCGGGGCACGCTGGGCGGCAACCCCGGCGGTGTGGTCAGCGGTGAGACGTTCGACTGGTTCACCTCGATGGTGAACGACAACCCCGATGCCTTGATTGTTGCGGTGCATCACTATGTCCTCAAAGACACCACCGTGGCGTCCGGCGAATGGGAGGGCGTGCGCAGGTCTGCGACGGGCGAACTGCTCGAGCACTACCACCGGCCGTTTGAAGAAGGCACTCCCAACGGGGCTTCCTACCTGTACTGGGTCGACAGCAAGCCGGATTCCGCTGCGTTCGAGAGCTTCCTGGCGGGCCGTCCGGGTCGAGTGGCGTTGTGGCTCGCCGGCCACACCCACACCCATCCCGACGATTCGTTCGGCAACAAGACCCATATAGAACAACGATGGGGAACCTGGTTTCTCAATGTCGCGTCGCTGAGCCGTCACCACATGCCGATCACGACGCTACCGATCAGCCGGTTGCTGACCTTTCAACCCGGAAGCGATCAGGCGATCGTCCAGTGTTATCTGCACACCAGCCAGCATGCACCGCAAGGCTGGTACGCCAAGGCCGAGAGGACCCTGACGCTGCCCCGCCCGTTCCAGTGGGAATGATCATCCGACTCGTGCACCAACACCACAACCCCGCCGACGACACGCGTACTCTCGGCAACGGCAAGGTCACGCACTTCCGCGTGTCATTCGGAGGGAATTTCTCCGTGATGTCGGCGTTGTCCGGCATCGTCTACGCCGCAGTTGACCTCGGCGGCCCGGTCATCGGGTGGCTGGACACGCAAGTCGCCCTATAGCACAGGCGAGGCACCGACTCGCCGCTGTCCTGCGAAGATGCATGGCCCGATGTCCTTGCCCTAGACTGCATCTCGATCAGATAGGAGTTTCCGGGTGCGGGCAGTTGAAGCGCCCAGCACCCGGGCTTTGCGGGGCTGGCAGCGGCGAGCCTTGGTGCGTTATTTGACCGCCAAGCCACGTGACTTCTTGCTGGTCGCCACTCCCGGTGCGGGCAAGACCGCATTTGCTCTGCGTATCGCCGGCGAGTTGCTGGCCGACCGCACCATCGAGGCGATCACCGTGGTGGTGCCCACCGAACATCTCAAGGTGCAGTGGGCCGAGGCGGCTGCCGCCGACGGCATCGCGCTCGACCCGAAGTTCAGCAACGCCGCCGCACACACCTCGGCGGAGTACCACGGCGTCGTCGTCACCTATGCACAGGTGGCCAGCCATCCGACCCGTCACCGGGTGCGCACCGAAGGCAGACGGACGCTGGTCATCTTCGATGAGATCCACCACGGTGGCGACGCCAAGAGTTGGGGCGACGCGATCCTGGAAGCATTCGGCGACGCCACACACCGATTGGCATTGACCGGCACACCGTTTCGCAGCGACGATGCCGCGATTCCGTTCGTCCGGTACGAGCCCGACGCCGGCGGCCTGCTGCGGTCGCAGGCCGATCACACCTACGGCTACACCGACGCGCTCGCCGACGGCGTGGTTCGTCCGGTGGTGTTCCTGGCCTATTCCGGAGAGACCCGGTGGCGCGACAGCGCGGGCGAGGAGTATTCCGCCCGGCTCGGTGAGCCGGCCACCGCCGAGCACACCGCACGGGCTTGGCGCACCGCGTTGGATCCGGCCGGCGAATGGATGCCCGCGGTCGTCACCGCGGCCGATACCCGGCTGCGACAGCTGCGGGCCGGCGGCGTTCCAGACGCCGGGGGAATGGTGATCGCGTCCGACCAGCAAGCCGCCCGGGCTTACGCCGTTCTGCTGCAACGGATTACCGGCGAAGAGCCTACCGTCGTCCTTTCCGACGACCCTGGTGCCTCGCGGCGCATCGCGCAGTTCTCCGCGGGCACCAGCCGCTGGCTGGTCGCGGTGCGCATGGTGTCGGAGGGTGTCGACGTGCCGCGGCTGGCGGTCGGTGTCTATGCCACCAGCGCTTCCACTCCGCTGTTCTTCGCCCAGGCGATCGGCCGATTTGTCCGCTCGCGGCGGCCCGGTGAAATCGCGAGCGTGTTCCTGCCGTCGGTGCCGACACTTCTGCTGCTGGCCAGTGAGTTGGAGGCACAGCGCAATCACGTTCTCGGGCAACCGGATCGGGAGACCGATGAACTGGCCGAGGCGCAACGTCGTCAGGACGAGCCGTCCGAGATCGAGAACAGTTTCGAGTCGCTGGGCGCCGATGCCGAACTGGACCAGGTCATCTTCGATGGCTCGTCGTTCGGCACCGCGACTCCCGCCGGCAGCGACGAAGAGGCCGACTATCTCGGCATCCCCGGGCTTTTGGATCCCGGGCAGATGCGCGACCTGCTGCGCCGCCACCAGGAACAGCAGTTCGACCGGCGCGCCGCGACACCGGAGCCGGTCACCCGGCATGGGCAATTGCGTGATCTCCGTCGCGAACTCAACGCGTTGGTGACGGCAGCGCATTATCGAATTGGCAAGCCGCACGGTTGGATTCACAACGAATTGCGCCGGCTCTGCGGCGGCCCACCGGTGGCCGCGGCCACCAGCGAACAGCTCGCGGCCCGCATCGAGGCGGTACGCCGGCTGAGCGCTTAGTCGGGACTTAGCGGACCGCCCAGATACTGTCCGCCACCCACGGCGACGCCTCAGCCGCAACCGCCCACACCAGATCTTCCGGCACGTCGATCAACGGATAGCGCTTGACGCCTGCGGCGGTGGCCGCCACCAGTGTCGCGACCTTGGCCCGGCGCTGGAACGGCGACTGCCGCGTGGTCCAGCTGATAATGCCCGCGGTCGCGAGGCAGTCGCGGTGTCGTTCCACGCTGCCGGCCCGGATCACCAGCCAGCCGTTGTGAACCCGATGCCCGAGCGCGCTCACCCGGTCGGCGGCCAGCAACGCGCACCACGCCGTGATCGCGATCCATGCCGGCCACACCCACACGGGCACAACGGATTTTCCGACAAGCACGCTGATCAGGGTCAGCGCGACACCGATCAATACCGGAAGCCCCAACGCCCGTGTCCAGCGTCGGGTCGCCGCCCGGCGGCCGTGCCCGCGCAGCGGCCCGGTGACAACATCCCGATCGCCGACGAGCCCGATCAGCACCGATTCGGCGGTGGACACCGGACACGGCGGCAGCAGCACCGACGCCTCACCGGCGCCGTGCACACCGGTCATCACCGCATCCAGGCGGGCGCCGCCGAATAGGCGCACCAACAAGGGTTGACGCAGCGTTCCGCCGCGCAGCCTGCTCATGTCGTAGGCCCGCTCACGAAGGCGTAACAGGCCGTGCCGCAGATGAAGCACGTCCGCCTCACGCAGCAGCACCAAGTTTCCGTAGGTGAGCAGCGACCTCAGCACCGCGAGCAGCACCGAAGCCAGCAGAATCGCCCCGCCGACGACCTCGACGGTGCTCGCGGTCCCCAACCGCTGGGCAGCGGCGAGCGCCGACTCGACCGGCCGCGAATGCTGCAGCGGCCCAACGAATCCGCTCTCGTACACCACACCCGCGGCGGCGGCCAGCGACAGCAGGCCGGACACACTCAACGGCGAGTACCTCAGCCACGACGGCTGCCAGCGCGCCAGCACCGCGCTGTCCGCCAAGGGCTCCGCGGCCGGTGCAGCGCCGTGTTGCGCCGAGTCGGCCAGCAGAATCGCCCGCAGCCGGGGCACCTCGCCGGCCAGGACCGCATTCAGCTCGAAAACCCCGGCCCCGCCGTCGCCCCTGGCTTCTTGGCCGGTGTTCACTCGCACCACGGCCAGGCCCATCAGGCGATGCAGCAGCCGCGCATCGCTCTGCACCGAACGAATCCGGTTGAGCGGCACCGACAGTACTTTGCGTTGCAGAAGACCGACCCGCAGTTGCAGCTGGCCCGACTGCGGGTCGGCGTCGATGCGGTAACTGGTGGTGTACCAGCGCGCCACGCCGATCACGACGGTGTACGCCAACACCGCCACCGTCCAGGACTGGTTGCCGGTGGTCGAACCCAGCACGATCGCGCCGATCAACCATGGGAGTTCGCGCAGCAGTTCGTGCACCGGGTGAACCAGCAGCATCCTGGGACTCAGCCGCTGCCAGGCGATTTGAGTCGGCCCGGCGGCCGTTGTCACGTAGCGTCCTCCGCGCCGATCGCCGCGATGTCGGTCAATTTCGCGACGACCTGGTCGGCGACGTCCATGTCGAGCGCGACGATGTGCACCGCACCCGCCGAGGAGGCGGTGGTGACGGTGACGTTGGCCAGGCCGAACAACTGGTCCAACGGGCCGCGGTAGGTGTCAACGGTCTGCACCCGCGAGATCGGCGCGATGCGCCTTTCCTGAACCAGCCATCCGGTGCGGGTGTACACCGCCTGCGGGCCGATCTCCCACCGGTGCACCCGATATCGCCACATCGGCACGACCGCCAGCGAGATCACCGCGCCGAGTAGAGTGCCGACGCCGAGCAGGATGTGCAGCCACAGCATTCGCTTGTCGAATTCGAACCACACCGCTTGACCGGCGGCCAGCAGCAGCCACGGAATGACGCCGCCGATCGCCCATCGCAGCGGCGCGCGCCGGCTGGGCGGATGGGCGGGATCGACCATGCCTGCGACCGGCGGGCCAGGGGTGCGGTTGTCCACGCCATCGAGAATGCCACCGACGTGATGGCGGATTGCACCGACACGTCGACCGAGAATGTGAATGAGTATGGTTTTTCCGATGAGTTCCAACGGTAAATGGACCACGGGCGACATACCGGACCAGCGCGGCCGCGTCGCCATTGTGACCGGCGCAAATACCGGCCTCGGCTACCACACGGCGGCCGCGCTGGCCCAGGCCGGCGCCCACGTTGTCCTGGCAGTGCGCGACCCGGAAAAGGGCAACCTCGCGCTGGCACGCATCGTCGCCGCCTGCCCAGAGGCCGACGTCACGCTGCAGGAACTCGACCTCACTTCGCTGGCCTCGGTGCGCGCCGCCGCCGCGACGCTGCGCAAGACCTACCTGCGGATCGATCTGCTGATCAACAACGCCGGCGTGATGTGGACTCCCAAGCAGCTCACCGCCGACGGGTTTGAAATGCAGTTCGGCACCAACCATCTGGGCCACTTCGCGCTGACCGGGTTATTGCTGGACAACCTGCTGCCGGTGCGGGGCTCGCGGGTGGTGACCGTCAGCAGCACGGGCCACCGGCTCCGCGCTGCGATCCACTTCGACGATCTGCAATGGGAGCACAGCTACGACCGGTATGCCGCCTACGGGCAGTCGAAATTGGCCAACCTGCTGTTCACCTACGAGCTACAGCGCCGATTGGCCGGCGATCGGAAGAACACCATCGCCGTCGCGGCCCATCCGGGCGCGTCCAGCACCGAACTGGGCCGCAACGTGCCGACGCTGTTCAAGCCGATGTTCGCCGTGGCAGGCGGCCTGTTCTTCCAGGGCGCCGCGATGGGCGCCCTGCCCACGCTGCGCGCCGCCACGGACCTCGACGTCGAAGGCGGGCAGTACTACGGCCCCGATGGCCTGGGTGAGCAACGAGGACACCCCAAGCTGGTGTCCTCGAGCGCACAGTCGCACGACGAAGACCTGCAACACCAGCTGTGGACAGTCTCCGAAGAATTGACCGGCGTCACGTATCCGGTCTGACGGCCGCCGCGGCTCCGTAAGATAACCGCGTGGCTCGACGTCCCCGCTCGACCGACGGAAACCCAACGGTCAGCCCGCAACATCTGCTGTCGCTGGTGCGCTCGACCGTTCCGCCCGTCCACCCGGCCGGGCTCCCGTTCATTTCCGCGGGGTTGGGTCTGGCCCTGATCGGCCGCCGCTCCCGCTGGCTGCGCCGGGCCGGCCTACTGGCCGCCGGAGCCTGCGCCGGCTTCTTCCGGCACCCGCCACGGGTGCCGCCCACCCGGCCGGGCGTCGTCGTCGCACCGGCCGACGGCTTGGTGTGCCTCATCGAATCGGCCGCCCCGCCGCCCGAGTTGGAGATGGGCGACGCGGAACTAACCCGGGTCAGCATCTTCCTGTCGCTGTTCGACGCTCACGTACAGCGGGCCCCGGTGAGCGGCGAAGTGATCGCCGTGCAGCACAGGCCGGGCCTGTTCGGCTCGGCTGACCTTCCCGAAGCCAGTGACGACAACGAACGCAACAGCGTGCGCATCCGCACCGAGGACGGCGCAGAGATCGTCGCCGTGCAAATCGCGGGTCTGCTGGCGCGCCGGATCGTCTGCGACGTTCGCGCGGGCGACAAACTCTCGATCGGCGACACCTATGGCCTGATCCGATTCGGGTCACGGCTGGACACCTATCTGCCCGCCGGCGCCGAGGTGTCGGTCAGCATCGGTCAACGTGCGGTGGCCGGCGAGACGGTGTTGGCGCAGCTGCGGTGATCACCAAGCCGCGCGGCAGGCGAGTGGTCAACCTGCGCATCCTGCCCAGCTCGATGAGCGTGCTGGCGATCTGCGCCGGGCTGACCTCGATCCGGTTCGCGCTGGAGGGTCAGCCTCACGTCGCGATCGCGCTGATCGCCGCCGCCGCGATCCTCGACGGGCTCGACGGCCGAGTGGCCCGCGCATTGGATGCTGAGTCGCGGATGGGCGAGGAGATCGACTCGCTGGCCGACGCGGTGAACTTCGGGGTGGCCCCCGCGGTGGTGGTCTACGTGTCGATGTTGCCCGCGTTGGCGGCGGGCTGGGTCGTGGTCCTGCTCTATGCGGTGTCAATCGTGTTGCGGCTGGCCAGGTTTAACGCGCTGCTCGACGACCGCAGCCAGCCGTCGTTCACCAAGGAGTTCTTCGTCGGGGTGCCGGCGCCGGCCGGCGCGATCTCGGCGCTCGGCCCGCTCGCGGCCAAGCTGCAGTTCGGCGCGGGCTGGTGGGCGTCGCCGTGGTTCGTCT
>NZ_DATNJW010000495.1:0-3175 GCF_035603715.1 Mycobacterium sp.
CAGATGCTCCGGAGCCGGTGATGCCGCCGCGTTGGATTCCGTTGTCAATCGAAAATCCCTCGCCGGGCATCGCCGGGTGCTGCATGCGGATGCAGCGTCTTGAGCCGCTCCGACGAATTGAGTTGCCAGGGAACCGAAGTCACCATCACCCCGGACATGAACAGCAATCGGCCCTTCAGCCGCAACGCGCTCTGGTTGTGCAGCACGTGCTCCCACCAGTGGCCAACGACGTATTCGGGGAGGAAAACCGTCACCACGGTGCGCGGCGACTCTTTGCTCACCCGTTTGACGTAATCCAGTATGGGACGGGTGATTTCGCGATACGGCGAAGCGATGACCTTCAGCGGCACACTGATGTTGCTTTCTTCCCAGCGGCGGACCAGTTTGCGAGTCTCCACGTCGTCGACGCTCACCGTCACGGCCTCCAGCACATCGGGCCTTGTGGCGCGGGCGTAGGACAGCGCCCGCAGCGTCGGCAGATGCAACTTCGACACCAGGACCACGGCGTGGTTGCGGCTGGGCAGGACGACGTCTTCGTCGGCGTGCCGCTCGAGTTCCCGGCTGACCGTGTCGTAATGCTTGCGGATCATCTTCATCAACACGAACAACAACGTCATAGCCACGACGGCGATCCAGGCCCCGGCGAGGAACTTGGTGACCATGACGACCAGCAGCACCGTGCCGGTGGCCACGAAACCGACCGTGTTGACCACCCGGGAGCGCATCATCGTTCGCCGCACTGCCGGGTCGGTCTCGTTGCGCAGCAGTCGAGTCCAGTGCCGGACCATTCCGATTTGGCTCAGCGTGAACGAAATGAACACCCCGACGATATAGAGCTGAATCAGCGCAGTGACTTGGCCTCGGAACGCGATGATCGCGGCGAGGGCCGCGAGGGCCAGGAACACGATTCCGTTGGAGAACGCCAATCGGTCGCCGCGGGTGTGCAACTGGCGGGGCAGGTAGCTGTCCTGCGCGAGCACCGAGCCCAGCACCGGGAATCCGTTGAACGCGGTGTTGGCCGCCAGCACCAGGATGAGCGCGGTGACGATGGCGATCAGCAGGAAGCCGATGTGGAAGCTACCGAAGACGGCTTGGGCGATTTGGGCGACCAGCGTCTTCTGCTGGTAGTCATGCGGAATACCGGACAGCTGTGCGGCAGGATTGTCGACGATCTGGACACGGGTTTCCTTGGCCAGCAGGATGATGCCCATCAACAGGCTGACCGCGATCGTTCCGAGCAGCAGCAGTGTGGTTGCCGCGTTGCGCGACTTTGGCTTTCGAAAGGCCGGCACCCCGTTGCTAATTGCTTCGACACCGGTCAGCGCCGCACAGCCCGACGAAAACGACCGCGCCACCAGGAAAGCCAGCGCGAAGCCGGTGATCGAGGTGCGTTCGGCGTGCATCACGTAACCGGCGGACTCAGCGCGAATCGGCTCGCCCAGCACGTAGATCCGGAATAGGCCCCAGGCGAGCATCAGCCCGACGCCGACGATGAACGCGTAGGTGGGAACGGCGAACGCCACCCCGGATTCGCGCACACCGCGCAGGTTCAGCGCCATCACCAGCACGATGGCGCATACGCAGAACAGCACCTTGTGGTTGGCCACGAACGGAATGGCGGAGCCGATGTTGGACATCGCCGATGCCGTCGAAACAGCAACGGTGAGAACGTAATCCACCATCAGTGCGCTCGCAACAGTGAGGCCGGCGTTGGCTCCGAGGTTAGTGGTGACCACCTCGTAGTCGCCGCCGCCGGACGGGTAGGCGTGCACGTTCTGCCGATAGCTGGCCACCACGACCAGCATCACCGCCGCCACCGCGACACCGATCCACGGTGTCAGCGAATACGCCGCGAGGCCGGCCACCGAGAGCATCAGGAAGACCTCCTCAGGAGCGTACGCAACCGACGAGAGTGCGTCGGAGGCGAACACCGGCAAGGCGATCCGCTTGGGCAGCAGGGTGTGGCTCAGCCGGTCGCTGCGAAACGGCCGACCCAAAACCAATCGACGCGCTGCGGTCGAAAGTTTGGACACGAGAGCCAAGAGTAAGCGCAACCACGCCTGCCGGTACGGTTCCCTTGACGAGAATGTCTCCCATACCGGCTGGCCACTGCGGCTGGTCGGGCCGAGAGGACCTCTAGTGCGAGTGGTTGTGATGGGGTGCGGCCGGGTGGGTTCCTCGGTGGCTGACGGCCTGTCGCGCATCGGCCACGACGTCGCCGTGATCGACAGTGACAGCGCCGCGTTCAGCCGGCTGAGTCCCGAGTTCGCCGGTGAACGCGTGCTCGGCTTGGGATTCGACCGGGATGTGCTGCTGAAAGCCGGTATCGAGGGGGCCGACGCCTTCGCCGCGGTGTCATCGGGCGACAACTCCAACATCATTTCGGCCCGGTTGGCCCGGGAAACCTTCGGCGTTCGGCGGGTTGTCGCGCGGATCTACGACGCCAAACGTGCCGAGGTCTACGAACGTCTGGGCATTCCCACCATCGCGACCGTGCCGTGGACCACCGACCGGCTGCTGCACGTACTCACCCGGGAAAGCGAGACCGCGAGGTGGCGGGACCCGACCGGGACCGTCGCCGTGGTCGAGGTTGTCCTGCACGAAGACTGGGTGGGCCGCGCGGCCAACGACCTGGAGAAGGCCACCGGCGCACGGGTGGCATTCCTGATCCGGTTCGGTACCGGAGTGCTGCCCGAGCCCAAGACGGTCATCCAGGCCGGCGATCAGGTCTACATCGCGGCGATCTCCGGACGCGCGGCCGAGGCCGTGGCCATCGCGGCGTTGCCGCCAAGCGAGGACCTGGAATGAAGGTAGCGATTGCAGGCGCGGGCGCGGTCGGCCGGTCGGTCGCCCGCGAGCTGATCGAGAACGAGCACGACGTCACGCTGATCGAGCGCAAGCCCGAGCACATCGACGTCGACGCCATCCCGGCGGCGCACTGGCAACTCGGGGACGCCTGCGAAGTCAGCATGCTCGAGCTGGTGAAGTTGCACGAGTTCGACGTGGTGGTAGCCGCCACCGGCGACGACAAAGCCAACGTGGTGCTCAGCCTGCTGGCCAAGACCGAATTCGCGGTGCCGCGGGTGGTGGCCCGCGTCAACGATCCCCGCAACGAGTGGCTGTTCACCGATGCCTGGGGCGTCGACGTCGCGGTGTCCACCCCGCGGATGCTGTG
>NZ_DATNJW010000496.1:0-2516 GCF_035603715.1 Mycobacterium sp.
CCCGCTCGGCGACCTCGGCCGCGGCGTGTTGTGGCGTTGTTACGACGATGATTTCGGCGTTGGGGATCAGCTGGGCGACCGAGATCGCGATGTCGCCGGTGCCCGGCGGCAGGTCGAGCAGCAGCACGTCGAGGTCGCCCCAGTAGACGTCGGCCAGGAACTGCTGCAACGCCCGGTGCAGCATCGGCCCCCGCCACACCACCGGCGTGTTGCCCTCGGTGAACTGCGCGATCGAGATGACCTTCACCTCGTGAGCGATCGGCGGCAGGATCATCGACTCGACCTGGGTGGGTCGGTCGGTGCTGCCCATCATCCGCGGAATGGAATGGCCGTGGATATCGGCGACGAGCACACCCACCGACAGGCCGCGGGTGGCCATCGCCGCGGCGAGATTCACCGTGACGGTGGACTTGCCGACTCCGCCCTTGCCGGACGCGACGGCATACACCCGGGTCAGTGAGCTTGGCTGAGCGAACGGGATGACGGGCTCGCGGGCATCGCCGCGCAACTGCTTGCGCAGCTCGGTGCGCTGCTCGTCGCTCATCACGTCCAGGCTGACCTTCACCGCGCCGGTGCCGGGCACGTCGGCGACGGCCTGGCGAACGCGGTCGCTGATTTCGGTCTTCTTCGGGCACGCGGACGTCGTCAGGTAGATCTCGACGTGCACATCACCGCCAGGGCCTACCTCGATACTCTTGACCATCCCGAGTTCGGTGATGGGGCGGCGCAGTTCGGGGTCGATAACCTTGGCCAGTGCGGCGCGAACGTCTGCAGTCGGATCGGACATCATCGCCGAGTGTAGTTCGGTGACGATGCGGGCCGGGACGGCCCGGTCAGGCGGGGGGAGCCGACTGCGGGCTGAGCGGTTGTCCACCCGGCGCGGGGGGAGTCGACTGCGGGCCGGCGGGCGACTGCGGCTGCGTGGCCACGGGAGCAGGCGGCGCGACTGCCGGTTGCGGCTGCTGGGCCACCGGGGGTGCGGGGACCGACGGGGCAGCGGGCGGGGGAACCTGGGCGGGTGGGGCACCAAACGGGGCTGGCGGCGCACCAAACTGGGCAGGCTGCGCACCAAACGGGGCGGGTGGCGCACCAAACGGGGTGGGCGGCATGCCCGCCTGGGTCGGCGGCGCATTGAACACCTGCTGAGGCCCGCTGGTATCGCCGCTGATGCAGATCACCGTGCACGAGGGGCCCGGCCGCTGCGTCGCCCACGGCTGCGGACCATTGCTCGGTCCACCGCTGAGGTCGATCAGCGGCATCTGGGCCAGCGGGTCGCTCGACGGCAAGCCGTGCATGTTGAGCGGCAGGTTGGGTCCGAGGCCTTCGGCGTTCTCCAGGTGCGCGTCGCCGAGCGGCGGCGGGGGTCCGGTAATCGGGGGCAGGTCGACCGGGATGACGCCGGTGGCGTAGGCCGCGGCCCAGCCCAGCACGTTCTGGGCGTACGGCATCGAGTTGTTGTAGCGCAGGATCGCCGACAGGACCTGCGACTGGTCGCGCAGGTTCAGCCCTCCGCTGCACAGGTATCGGGCCGCGGCCAAGGTGGCGTCGTAGAGGTTTTGCGGATCGGCCATGCCGTCGCCGTCACCGTCGGAGGCATAGTGCGCCCAGGTGCCCGGCAGGAACTGCATCGGTCCCATCGCCCGGGCATAACCGACCCGTCCGGCGCTGGTGCTCTGGATGACGACCTCATTGCCCGGCAGCGTCCCGTCCAGGGTCGGTCCGTAGATCGGTCGTATTGCGGTGCCGCGCGCATCAGTGGCACCGCCGTTGGCGTGCCCGGACTCGATGCGCCCGATCCCGGCCAGCAGGTTCCAGCTGATGCCGCAGCCGGGGTCGCCGGCTGCCATCATCCGTTCGGCGTTGCGGTATGCGTTCAGCGCCATCCCCGGAATACCCAGCGCGCCAGGTGTATTCACCACCCCTGTCGGCGGAGGAGCCGACGACGTGGCCGCCGCGACGTGGAAACCGACCTTCGGGTGCTCGACGGCAATCACCAGCGGACCGGTCGGGTCGGTGGAGGCGCGCGCGACCGCGGCAACCGGGGTGATGGCGGCATCGCGCAGCGTCGACTTGGTCAACGGGAACGGCGGTGCGCCGGCGCCGTCCACGCTGGCATAGATAAGGCAGGCGATCATCGCCACACCGAATGCCGGGCTGCGGGCTGTGCCGGTCAGAGCTTCCTGGACGGTCGTGGTCACCGTCTGGGCGGTTGACGTGACGGCCGCGGCTGCGGCCGGAATCCTCAAGGCGTCGGCCGTGCGAACCACCAGGTTGCCCGCCGACGACGCGGCACTGACAACGAGGCCAGGGACTTTGGGGACGCGAAGGATCGCCTTTTGCGTCTTTGCAAGGGCGGGACGTAAGCCCATGCGTCCCCCTACCCGCACTCGACCTGCCTAGTTCTCGAGGGTTGTGGGACCCGCGGCACCGCGTGGGCCTCGTGAACTACGTCACCATACATAACACGGGTGACTCCAGTGACAACAATGGCGCAGTCTCTGCCTGTGAAAACACGG
>NZ_DATNJW010000497.1:0-2025 GCF_035603715.1 Mycobacterium sp.
ATGTGCTGAAACTGCCTGCGCAAGAACACGATCTGGTCCGCGAGTTGGCGGACGCGGGTGATTCGGCGCGCGAAGACGGCGCCGGTGGCGCGGTAGTGGCGGTGATCGGCGGGCGTGGCGGGGCGGGTGCCTCACTGTTCGCGGTCGCGCTGGCGCAGTCGGCGAGCGATTCGCTGCTGGTCGACGTCGATCCCTGGGCCGGTGGCATCGATCTGTTGGTCGGCGCGGAGACGACGCCCGGCGTGCGCTGGCCCGATCTGGCGCTGCAGGGCGGACGGCTGACCTGGTCGGCGGTGCGCGACGCGTTACCGCGACACCGCGGGATCAGCATGCTGTCGGGCACTCGGCGCGGCGACGAGTTGGACGCCGGCGCGGTGCAGGCCGTCATCGACGCAGGCCGTCGCGGCGGTGCGACCGTGATTTGCGACCTCCCGCGTCGATTAACCACCGCCGTCGAGACTGTCTTGGAGACAGCCGATCTCGTCGTCGTGATCAGCCCGTGCGATGTACGGGCCTGCGCGGCGACCGCCACAATGGCCCCAATGCTCGCCGGCTTGAATCCCAATATCGGGCTGGTGGTGCGAGGCCCGTCCCCGGGCGGTCTGCGGGCCGAGGAGGTGGCTGAGATCGCCGGGTTACCGCTGCTCGTGTCGATGAAGCCAGATCCACGGCTGGCCCGGCAACTCGAGCAGGGCGGCCTGCGCTCGGGACGGCGTTCGGCGCTGGCGGTGGCGGCTCGCCGCGTCCTGGCGGTGCTGCCGACGTACCCGGGCGATCAGCTCGATCGCCGCGCGGCATGACGGGCTCGCTGATCGACCGCGTGCGCGAGCGGCTGGCGACCGAATCCGTTCCGTTGCGACCCAAAGTGGTGGCCGACGCGATCCGGGCCGAGTCCGGTGGCGTACTCGGCGACACCGAGTTGCTGAGCAATCTGCGGATACTGCAGACCGAGCTGACCGGTGCGGGGATCCTCGAACCACTGTTGTGCGCCGACGGGACGACCGACGTGCTGGTCAGTGCGCCGGACGCGGTGTGGATTGACGACGGAAACGGTCTGCGGCGCAGTGATATTCAGTTCACCGACGAAGCCGCTGTCCGTCGTCTGGCGCAGCGGCTGGCACTGGCGGCCGGCCGGCGTCTCGATGATGCGCAGCCATGGGTCGACGGTCAGCTGACCGGGCTGGGCACCGGCGACTTCGCGGTCCGGCTGCACGCCGTCCTACCGCCGGTCGCCGTGGCCGGCACCTGCCTGTCGCTGCGCGTGCTGCGGCCGGCTACTCAGGACCTGTCCGCATTGATCGCCGCCGGTGCCATCGCACCCGCAGCCGCCGAACTGCTCGACGACATCATCGCAGCGAGGCTGGCTTTTCTGGTGTCGGGCGGCACCGGCGCGGGCAAAACCACCCTGCTGTCAGCGATGCTGAACGCAGTGCCACCCGACGAGCGAATCGTGTGCGTCGAGGATGCCGCCGAGTTGTCGCCGCCGCATCCGCACCTGGTCAAGCTGGTGGCGCGGTGCGCCAATGTCGAGGGTGTCGGCGAGGTCACCGTGCGCCAACTTGTCCGCCAGGCGCTGCGAATGCGACCGGACCGGATCGTGGTCGGCGAGGTCCGGGGCGCCGAGGTGGTCGATCTGCTCGCGGCGCTGAACACCGGTCATGACGGCGGGGCGGGCACGGTACACGCCAACAACCCCGGCGAAGTCCCGGCCCGGTTGGAGGCCTTGGGCGCCCTCGGTGGTCTGGATCGCATTGCTCTGCACAGCCAACTGGCCGCTGCGGTTCAGGTGCTGCTGCATGTTGCCCGCGATCCCACCGGGCGACGACGCCTCGGTGAAATCGCCGTCCTACGCGAAACCGATGGGCGGGTGCGGGCGGTCACGGTATGGCACGCCGATCGCGGCCTGACCGACGAGGCCGCCGACTTGTATCGGCTGCTGCAGAGCCGTGCCGCGTCATGACAGGACCGGTGGCCGCCGCGCTGGCGTTGTCCGTTGCGGTGCTGGTACTTCCGTCGTCACCGCGG
>NZ_DATNJW010000498.1:0-2651 GCF_035603715.1 Mycobacterium sp.
GGCCATCAATTGCGCGGTCATCGTTCGCAACACATCGCGATCGGCGCACGGCCGCGACGCCACCTCAGCCGCAACGATTTCCCACACTCCGCGAAAACCGACCCGATAAGCCTCCATCACCGACGGCAGCGGCACTTCATCACGCGCCCCCTCGACCCCCACCCGGGTGGCGGCTGCCACGTTGAATTCGCCGCCGGTGGCGATCGCTTCAAAAATTGCTCGCACGTTGGCCGCACAAGCCGCGGCCAAGACGTCAGACGGTACCGCCGGCGCCGCCTGGTCGAGCCGCACCTCGCGGGCGATGGCGCGGGCGAGCCCCATCGACACTTCGTCCGTTCGGCGGTAGACCACCTCTGCGACATCCGCGACCTGGCGCAGCACCATGTCACTTCTGATGTCGCTTTTCGTGTCGCTATTCGTGAAACGGTCGCTTTTCATGACGGCACAGTAAGTGCCGGCACGACCGCGGCGATTGTCCTGGCGAGACGAAGATTGCCGACTGTGTTGTTCGCGCGGTTGCCAGTCCGGGAGCTAGCGGCGCATGAGCGGCGCCAGGCGGTTCGGGTCGTCCTCAAGGGCCCCACGATCCCAGCCGGCAAGTTCGGCGGCCGCCTCGTAGGTGGTCTGCAAGAACCGGGCGACCGCGCCGTCGGGATCATCGGCAGTGCGTACGGCTTCGTAGGGCAGCAGAAACTCTTGGTATTCGTCGCTGAAGTAGGCGGCGTCCGGCTCGACGCGGTGCGCGGCAAAACCTTCCGGCTGCGGATACGCGTAGGAGTAGAAGGCGCCTTCTTTCCCGCCGCCCGGCCAGAAGCCACAGCTGCTGAGTTCGCGTGAATACCCTTCGGCCATCACCCAGTCGGGACAGTTGGGGGCCCCTCCCGGATGCAGCGGAGCCGGTCGTCCGGAGAACCGTGTCGCGGCTAAATCCAACGCACCCCAGAAGAATTGAACCGGGCTGGCCTTTCCTACGAACGCCGCGCGGAAATCGGTCATTACCCGGTGCGCCTGCACCAGCTGCTGCCAGAACTTTCTAGCCGCGTCCGGATCGTATTCGGCGTGTTGATAGTCCTCAGCGAACGGGATAGCGGGTTCTACCTCGTTGGGCTTGGGGACGATGTGCGAGTCGATGCCCAGACTGTCCAGCGCCGAGAGCGTATCGCCATAAAATTCGGCGACCGGTCTGGCCGCTAACCGCACCGTTTTCACGTCTCCGCCACTATGGCGGATCGCAAGCACGTGGCCGACGAAATCAAACTCCATGTCGAACACTGCATCGCGATCCGGGATGGCGCCCGTGGTCAACCCTCGTGGACTTACATACAAAGTCACCTGCCACCAGTGATTGAGCAGCGGCATGTGGACCATGCGGATCTTGCCGACGATTTGCGTCCACATGTGCAAGGTGTCGCGTGTGCCCGTCCATTCGTCCGCCACCAAGGACGGCCAACCGTCGGACCGTACGGGTTCGTTCATGGCGTCAGGCTCCACCCAAGGCTCCACACCCATCCGCTTCGCGCTCAGGAGGGCCCGAAACCCTCGGCTATGCCTTTGCCCTGTGGCGAACCTGGAACGCCGAGATGACGTCCATGATGCCGATGACGATCAGCCAGCAGCCCGCGACCAAAGTCAGGACCGCGATCGAGTCGAGCGGAGAAACGATCATCACGCCGCCGCCGATGACGATGATCAGGCCGGAGAACGCCTGCCAGCCACGTCCGGGCATGTGGTCGAAGGACAGCGCCGCGGCCAGCAGCGTCATCCCGCGGAACACCCAGCTGATGCCGATCCACAAAGCCAGAAGCGTCACCGCCTCGAATTTGTCGCGGAAGCAGAAGAAACCCAAAACCAGTGACACGACCCCGGTGATGAACGTCAGCACTCTCATTGCGGCACCGCTGTGCGTGCCGAAAGCGGCAAACACATATCCGATTCCGGAAACCACCAGGTAGATGCCGAACAGGACACCCGCCACGAGCAGTGTCTTGCCTGGCCAGGCCAGGACAATGACACCGAGTGCCACGGCCATCACGCCGATGAGCAGCAGCAATTGCCACGCACTGCGAGCAAGCTGCTGCAGAGGACCCTCAAGAACGGTCTGGTTGGTATTCGTCATCTGAATATCATTAGCCCAAATCGACGTCAATAAAATGTCCGCGGCGACACAATTCGGCATCGCGCACAGGTACCACGAACAACGTCTGGCTGAAACCGCCGGTGTACAAGTGGCTGGCCGCGCCTGTTGCCTTTGTCGCCGGAAGACAACTACCCGTCCCAAGTTGGTCGTTCAGAGACATCGCCGCGGCGGGTTGGTGCCGTTAAATTTCTGACCAACGCACCGTCGCGTTACAGCAACCCAGCTGACACCGATTCAGATCTGATTTTGAATCGCCAATAACCACAACCCATTTCGACTGTTCCGCGCCGCGGAGAAACGTAGGTGAAATCATGTTACTGCCCATCTTCATCATGCTGTTGGTTCTGGCCCCCGTCATCATTCCGGCGATCATCACCGCCGCCCACGTCATCATGGGGACCAACCGGCCGGCCACGACGATCAGCCGTCTGCGGCCCGCTCTCGCATAACCCATTTCGCTCAACCCATGCAGCGCCTCGGCTGCTTGCTATTTCGGCTGCAGTACCGCACCGCC
>NZ_DATNJW010000499.1:0-23810 GCF_035603715.1 Mycobacterium sp.
CGGGCCGTTCCTGCGCAAGGACATCGCGGCATGCCATGCCGCTGCGGCCGAGGCAGGTGTGGAGCTGGGGCTATTGGGCGCCGCCGTCCAGGAGGGGCCACTGGCCCTCGACTGAGGGCGATGTCAGATCTGGCCGAGATACCGCTCGACCAGCGCGACTGATGTCCCCGGATAGCTGCGTGCTGTAGCGGCATCCAGTCCGTCGCGCACCAAAAGCCGGGCGAGGCGGCTGTTGATCAGCGACAGAACGAATGCGGCCAGCAATTGGTAATAGGCGATCTCGCCGGTCAGGGTCCCGCCGAATTGCAGGTATCGCCTGATGATTTCGTCGTCATCAGGTATGCCGGGCAGGCGAGTGAAGCCCAGCGCCTCGCACAGAAAGCGCTCGAACATCAGCCACCAACCCAGGTCGATGTCCGGCGGTCCGGTGCCCGCGGTCTCCCAGTCGAACAGTGCGACGACCGACAAGTCGTCGCCGAAACACATGTTGCCGACCCGGGCGTCGCCCCACACCACTGTCTCGGCATCGGTGTCAGGTGCCGATTCAAGAAGCACCCGTAAGGCCTCGGCGAGCACGTCAGCACCGACTACCAGATCGGCGCGACACCACTCGTACCAGCCGCTGAGTTTGTCGAGGTAGCGCTGCAACGCCGTACGGGTCGGATCGACAACGCCGCGGAGGAATCGCAACGTGTCGGGGTCGTCGACGCGGTGCACATCGACCAGTGCGCGCAGCCCGTTGTCGCACAACAGGCCCCGATCGGCAGCGGACAGGTCGACGGTCCAGCCCCGCTTGTGCCAACTCGGAACGTCCGACGGTGTCCGCCCCCGCACGCGGCGCATCACATAGAACGGCGAGCCCAGAACCGCGGCGTCGCGCTCGATGCCGACGATGTCCGGTACTCGAATGCCTTGCGTGCCAAGCCGTTGCATCACGTCGGCCTGCCGCGGGGCGTCGGGCATTGTGAACAACTGGTGGTTTTCGGCCTGGGCGCGCAGCACCAGATCCTCGGCATGGCCTACGCCGAATTGGTCGATCCAGGCGGCGGTGAAGAACGCCGTTCGCCCGGAGTAACCGGCTGGCGGTGCGGTGAAACTGGAGACCTCGAAGGCGGTCCCTTCCGCAGCTGCCAGCCGGAGAGGCAACCAGGCCTGCATCACCTCGCCCACCCGGTCGCCGATGTCGCCACGTGTCGACGTGTACGCCATCACGAACCCCTTGCCAAGATACTGAACACTACTGTCAGAATAGCGGTCATGGACGACAGTCGGTTGAGCAGTCCGGCGCTTGGGGCCTATGTGCTTCCCGGACGTGTCACCGATCCGAGCGCCGTGGTCAGCCAGGCTCGGGCCGCCGAACGACTGGGCCTGCGCACGATGTGGCTCAGCGAGCGGTGGGGTACCAAGGACCTCGGCGTGATCGCCGGTGCGGTCAGCCAGGTCACCTCGGAGATCCGAATCGCTTCGGGCATCACGCATTTGCAGTCGCGTCATCCTGCATTGCTGGCGTCGCTGGCGATGACGGCGCAGGCGCTCTCGGGTGGCCGGTTCGTGCTTGGCGTCGGACGCTCGGTGGACGCCATGTGGAAGGCCGTCGGATTGCCGAGGTCGACCAATGCTTCGATCGTCGACCATGTCGACATCTTCCGCCGGCTGTGCCGGGGCGAGAAGGTGCGCTATGACGGACCCGCGGGCACGTATCCGTCGTTGCGGCTCAATGACTTGCCCGATCAGCCGGTGCCGCCGCTGGTCTTCGCGGCGATCGGGTCCAAGGGCCTGCAGCTCGCCGGCAGGCATTTCGACGGCGTGCTGTTGCATCCGTTCCTGACGACTGCCGCCGTGCGTCGTTCTGTGCAGCTCGTGCGCGGTGCCGAACGCGCGGCGGGCCGGCCGCTGGGAAGCGTGCGGGTATATGCCACGGTCGTGGTGGCCTGCGAGCTCCCCACCGACGAAGAACTCGCGGTGGTCGGAGCGCGGGCGGTGACCTACTACCAGATTCCGGGCTTCGGCGAGCGACTCGCGGACGTCAACAGATGGGATCCGGAGCCGTTGACGCTGTTGCGATCCCATCCGCTGCTTAATGGGATCCGAGGCTCGGCGGACTCGGTGCTCACCCGGGAACAACTCGTCGAGGTCGCATCGCTGTTGCCCGCGGCATGGACTGGCGATGCGGCGGCGATCGGATCGGCGTCCGCGTGCCACCAGGTATTCCAGCGCTACCGGGAGGCAGGGGCCGACGAGCTGGTGTTGCACGGAAGCGCGCCCGACCGGCTCGGCCCCCTCTTCGCGCAGGCAGACTGAGCACAGTTACCCGCAAAACAGTTAAATATTGAGCGGATTAGTTCTACGATTCGGCCATGGATCTGAAACTCCAACGCATCGCCGCGTGGGGCGGAATCGTCATGCTCGCGCTGTTCTTCGTCTTCTTCATGCTGATCGGCAAGCTCATTCCGCCGCTGTCACCGACGCTGAGTGCGCAGCAGGTAACCGACTTCCTCATTGCCAACAAGTTGCGGGTACGGATCGGCCTCGCGTTCAGCCTCCTCGCCGCCTGTGTCGCGTTGCCGTTCCTGGCCACGATCTGCCTGCGGGTGGGTCGGGTCGAGGGCAAGTGGGGCGTGTTGTCGGTGACCCAGATCTTCGCCGGGGTCATCTTCGTGCCGGGCTTCCTTTTCCCGATGATGGTGTTGGCCGCGGCGGCGTTTCGTCCCGAACAGCGCGATCCCGGGATCACCCAGGCACTGAACGACGTCTTCTGGTTGATGTTCGTCGGGATCGTCGGAACCCTGGTGGTGCAGGCCCTGGTGCTCACGACCGCGTCGTTCGTCGACCAGACGGATCCGCCGACATTCCCGCGGTGGTTCGGCTATCTCAATGCGTGGTATGCGTTGCTCGCCCTGCCCGGTGGCGCGGTGATGATCTTCAACGAGGGTCCGCTCGCGTGGAACGGTATCTTCGCCTTCTGGATTCCGCTGGTGGCATTCAGCGTCTGGATGATCGCGGTGACCACCGTGATGCTCCGATCGATCAGCGCGGAGCAGGCGGCCGATCGACCGCTGGCGACCGCTGCCGCGTGACGGTCAGCGCACCGACCGCGCAGGCACCGACGCGGCGAGTTCCCGGCGAGAACGGCACGTGGGTCTTCCTGTTCGGCGACATGCTGGTCTTCGGCACGTTTTTCGCCACCTTCATGGTCGAGAGGGCCAAGGCACCCGAGATCTTCGATGCCTCGCGAAAGACATTGCACATCGGTGTCGGCGTCACCAACACCCTTGTTCTGCTGACGAGTTCGCTGTGTGTGGTCGTGGCGCTGGGCGCGCTGCGATCGGGCACGCACGACATCGCGCGCTGGGCAGTACTGGCAGCCATGGTGTGCGGTGGAATCTTCGTACTGCTCAAGGTGTTCGAGTATCACTCGCTAGTGGCGCAGGGGCATGGCGTCGGGGCGAACCATTTCTACCTGTATTACTTCATCCTCACCGGCGTGCATCTGTTTCACGTCTGCGTGGGCGCAGCGGTGTTGACGTTTCTGCTGAGCCAGACCCGCCGGCACGAACTCAGTGAAACGCGGATGGCGGTGCTCGAGGGCGGGGCCTGCTTCTGGCATCTCGTCGACCTGTTGTGGGTTGTGCTGTTCCCGTTGCTGTACCTGGTGGCGTGATGTCCGGTCCCTCAGCTCTCGGATTCGCTCGGGGTCGCGCCGGTGTGTCGTGGCTGGTGCTGGTCGCGGCGACGCTGCTGTCCTACGCATTGGGCGCCGAGCACGGCGTCGGATCGATCGTGGTGGTGGTGGTGTTCGGCATCGCCGCGATCAAGGTGAGGCTGATCGGGCTCGATTTCATGGAACTCCGGAGCGCGCCAATGCTATTGCGGGTCGCGTTCGAAGGCTATTGCCTGGTGCTGTGGGGCGTGCTGTCCGGACTCTATTTGTTTCTCTGAGTGCTCAAGGCGCTCGGTGTCAGTGTGACCTGATCCCGAAGTCGATGTCGTCAATACCGGAGAACGGCGCGAAGCCGGCTTTGTCGAGCCATGAAGGGGCCGCGTTGTGTCCCGGTTCCGGGCGCGCCCAGTCCACCCATGGTCCCCAGTCCTCGCGGCGCAGTTGCAGTTCCAACGTTTGCGGATGCTTGTCCGCGGCATCGGCGTATCGGCGCGCGAAATTTTTCATCTCGGGTAGTAGCCAGACGTCTTCCTCGGAACGCCACTTGCCGTCGCCGGCGTACTCGATGAATTGATACGACGGGAAATCGATGGGCTGGCCACCCGGTTCCGGATTGTCGGCGCGATTGAGCACCTTGTATGCGACGCGCGCGCCATCGACGACGTACCAGACGAGCGGGCTGTAGACCTGTGGTGCGGCACCCATCGTCCCCTCGAGGAATTTGGTGATTTCCACCGGACCGGTGAACGTCCCGTAGAAATGGTCGAAGTAGGTCGCGTCCTCGGTGAACAGGCCGGCCCAGGCCTGCCAGTCTTCGAGCACGGGGCCGGTCATGAAGTAGCGCCGAAATTCCCGCTCGACTTCCGCAGTATCTGACATCACGGCTACCCGCCCAATCGCAGACCGGTGTTGCGGGTGCCGAACACGTCGGTAGCCATGATCGCACCGAGTTTCTCTGCATCCCAGCGCTTTTCGCCGTTAGAGACAGACGCGACAGGATGCCAGCCCTTGAGTAGTTGGAGATGTTCGCCCATCGCGCGGATCACCTGACCGCTGACGTGACCGGCCTCCGGACTGGCCAACCAGGCCACGACCGGCGAACCCAGTGACGGGTCCTTGGGGTCGAACTCGTCGTCGGCGCGTTCGTCGGGCTCGATAGGCGCCTGCGCGCCGGGCATGGACGCCGACATCCGGGTGCGACCACCGGGGCTGATCGCATTCACAGTGGCGCCGATCGACGCCAACTCCAGGCTCAGGGTCTGGGTCAAACCGACGATCGCGGCCTTGGCGGCGCTGTAGTTGGTCTGCCCGAAGTGGCCGTGCAATCCGGCGCCGGAGGTGGTGTTGATGATGCGGCCGTAGACCTTTTCGCCGGATTCCTTGGATTCCGCGCGCCACTTGCGGGCGACCGCGCGGCTGGTGAGCCAGCTACCGCGAACGTGCACCCGCATCACGAGGTCGAAATCGTCGGCGGACATGTTCCAGATCGCCTTGTCGCGAACGATTCCCGCGTTGTTGACGACGATGTCCAGCCGCCCCAACTGCGAGTAGGCTCGCTCGACGGCGAGGTCGACCTGCTCCTCGTCGCCGACATCGCTGAAGTCGGAAACAGCTGTGCCGCCGCGGCTTTCGATAATCGCTACGACTTCGTCGGCGACCTTGCCGGTGCCCTCGCCGGACAGGCTGGTGCCGAGGTCGTTGATGATCACTGTGGCGCCGTGCTTGGCCAGCTCGAGTGCGTGGCCGCGGCCGATGCCGTGCCCCGCCCCGGTCACCAGGGCGACTTTGCCGTCGAGTAGTCCGGTCATGGGCTCTCCTCGGTTGGTGTGAAGATCGTCAGGTAGGGGCTGTCGGGATCGGCGTCGTCGACGGGGCGAAACACCGCGGTCACCGGCATTCCGACCCGAAGGTCGTCGTCTGCGCCTTCGATCGTCGTCATGAGCCGTGGGCCTTCGGCCAGTTCGACGATCGCGGCCACATACGGCAATCGCTCCTTGAACGGTGCCAGATCATTCACGTAGACAGTCGAATACGTATAGAGCGTCCCGCTCCCGCTGGCCCGAACGGGATGCACATCCTCGCTCCAGCAGAACGGGCAGAACGGGCGCGGATAGTGATGGACCTTGCCGCACGCTGCGCATTCGGCGATCAGCAACTCACCCTGCTTCGCGGCCTCCCAATAGGGAGCGCTCGCCGCGTCGATGGTCGGAATGTCAGCGCGAGCCACCCTCACCACCCGGTGAACTCGGTGGGACGTTTCTCCACGAAGGCCTGCACGCCCTCCGTCGAGTCGTGCGAATACGACTGGATTTCCTGCGCCATCGCCTCCGCGACGAATGCGCCGGACCGGTCGGTGTCGGGGGAGTCGTTGAGCAGTCGCTTGGTGAACGCGATCGCGGAGGTCGGCGCGCCGGCCAGCCGTCCGGCGAAGTCGGCGACTGTGGCGTCGAAGTCGGCGTCGCCGACCACCCTGTTCACCAGTCCCAGCGTGAATGCTTCGGTAGCTGAGAGTTTTTCGCCGAAGAACGCCATCTCCTTGGCCTTCTGCATGCCGATACGACGAGGCAACAGGTAGCAGCCACCACCGTCGACGACCAGCCCACGCTTGACGAACGACTCTGCGAAGTAGGCGTTTTCGGTCGCGATCACCAGGTCGGAGGCGTACACGACGTGCGCCCCCAGGCCCGTCGCCGCACCGTGCACCGCGGCGATCACCGGTTTGTTGCAGTCCAGCACGCTGGCCACCAGCTTCTGGGCGCCGTTCATGATGCGCCGGGTCGGCTCCAGCACACGCTTCTCGCCCATAGCGCGCCGTTCGGCCAGCGATCCCACGTCGGCGCCGGAGCAGAAATGCTTGCCGTTGGCGCGTAGTACCACCACGCGCACCTTTTCGTCGGCGTCGGCGGTGGCAAGCAACGCGATGAGCGCATCACGGTCGTCGGGGCGTACCGCGTTGGCCGCTTCGGGTCGGTTCAGGGTGATTGTCATGACGCCGTCCGCGACGTCGGACAGAATCGCTGCCTGCGTGGTCATCGGGTGTAGGTGGCTTTCAGGTGTTTGATGCCGTTGACGAAATTCGACCTCAGCATGACCGGTTCGCCCGCGGGGGTGATGTCCGGGTAGCGCGCGTAAAGCATCTTGAATGCCACGTTCAGCTCGAGGCGGGCCAAGTGGGCGCCCAGGCAGAAATGTGGTCCGGGACCGCCGAAAGCGATGTGGTTGTTGGGTTTTCGTGCGATGTCGAAGTGCTCCGGCCGGTCGAAGACCGCGGGGTCGCGGTTGGCGGCGGGATACCAGACCACGACCTTGTCGCCCGCGTTGAAGGTGTGGGTGACCTCGCCCTGCGGGCCGGTCAGCGTCACGCCGTCGCGGGTGACCGTACGGCGAAAGTGGATCACCGGGCTGGCGTACCGCAGGATCTCCTCGACCGCGGCGGGCGCCATGTCGTCGTAGTTCGCCAACAGGCGGTCGCGCTGCTCGGGGTGGGCGCTGAGAATGAGCAGCCCGTGGGTCAGCGCATTGCGAGTGGTCTCATTACCCGCGCCGATCAGCAGGATGAAGAACTTCGCCAGCTCCTGAGGGGTCAGGTTCTCCTCGTCTGACGTGACCAGCTTGCTGATCACGTCATCACGCGGATGGGCGATGCGGTCCTCGGCGATTCGCCTGAGCAGGTCGATCAACTGCTCACTGATCTCGGTGACGGCGGCGCCAATCCCCGCAACGGTCTGGTCGGGTACGTATTCGGGATCCGAAGCGCCTAGCACGATGTTGGTTGCCCGCAGGATGAACTGTTCGTGTTCGCGTGGAACGCCGAGCATGTTGTCGATGATGCGCAGCGGCAGCAGCGTCGCGAACGACGAGACGAAGTCGCACTCACCCGTGCGGGGCATCTCTTCGAGGATCTCGGCGGTGGTCTCTTCGGCCAAGCCACGCAGCTCGGAGAGGATCCGGGGGGTGAAGCCCCGCGAGACGATCTTGCGCAGCCGCATGTGTTCGGGATCGTCCATGTCGATGATCGAGCCGCGGTATTCGCGCATCTCGGCGGTCTGGTCGAAAATCTGGGTGCCCTGCCCGGAACTGAACTCGGCAGGCCGGCGGCTGATGTCCACAACGTCGCGGTGAGCGCCCACCGCCCAGAACCCGCGGGGCTGCGGCGAGTCGGGCCGGTTGGTGCGGACGAATACCGGGCCGCCGGCCTCGCGAAGTTGCCGGTAGAGCTCGCTCCGGTCAGCTGGACGCTCCTGCCACCACCGAAGATCGATCAGCGGTGCGAACTGCTGCTCGTCGGTGTCGATTGCGCTCACAGCACCCGATTCTGGCACTCATGTCACTTCTAGGCAATGCCGGGGTGCTGTATCAAATATGGCAATGGCGGGATATTTGTTCGCAAGAGGCGCGAGTTATCTAACATTGGTGTCACTGCAGTCGGATGGGCGGAGGAGAGCACATGACCTTGCGGGTCGGCATCATCGGAGTCGGTTGGGGCGCCCATGTGCAGGTGCCCGGTTTCCGGGCGGCGAAGGGCTTTGAGCCCGTCGCGCTCTGTGC
This sequence comes from Mycobacterium sp., assembly GCF_035603715.1. GTDB lineage: Bacteria > Actinomycetota > Actinomycetes > Mycobacteriales > Mycobacteriaceae > Mycobacterium. The sequence continues at coordinate 8,210 of NZ_DATNJW010000499.1, forward strand.
GCGTACGCCCGATCGGCTGGAACGCGTGGCGACCAAACTGGGCATCGAACAGACCTCCACCGATTGGCCGTCATTCGTCACCCGCGACGACCTCGACGTCATCTCGGTCGCGACTCCGACCGTGCTGCACCACGAGATGACGATCGCTGCCCTAGCCGCGGGTAAGCCCGTGTTGTGCGAGAAGCCGCTGGCGGGTGACCTCGAAGCAGCCCGCCACATGGTGGGTGCTGCGGCCGACTCCAAACTGCCCACTGCCTGTTGCTTCGAGAACCGGTGGAACCCCGACTGGTTGGCCGTCGCGGACCGGGTGCGCTCGGGCTTCCTCGGCACGCAGTACCTCGCGCGGGTCAGTCGCAGCGCCTCCTACTGGCATCCGAGTCACCCGCTGCAAGCTCACTGGATGTACGACCGAGCCCAAGGCGGCGGCTATCTGGCCGGAATGCTGGTGCACGACCTGGACTTCCTGTGCAGCCTGCTCGGCCGCCCGGTGTCGGTGTGCGCAGAAGTGCGCACCAGTGATCCTGTCCGCGAACTGCCCGACGGCGGGACCCTGCCCGTCACCGCCGACGACACCGCGGCGCTGCTGATGCGCATGGAATCCGGGGTTACCGTCATTCTGAGCCTCTCCGTGATGGGCGCCCACGCCGACCACTACCGCCTCGAATTATTCGGCTCCGACGGCACGATCATCGGCGACGGTGACTTGCGTTCCACGGCATACAGTCTCGGCGCTGCCACCGATGCGGGGTTGAGTCCACTGACTGTCGACGAACGCGAGCCCGCGCACCCCGAACGGCTGCCTGGGGGACTGGCTGGTCACGCCAGCCGGGCGATGGCGCTGATGCTGCAGGACTGGCTGCCCGCCTTCGACGGTGGGCCCAGTGGCGCGGCCACCTTCGAGGACGGGTTGCTATCCCTCGCGGTGATCGACGCGGCGCATCGCTCGTCCGAGGGCGGCGGCTGGGAGCAGGTGCTGGTTTGAGGCGCACTTCAAGTAGCCAATTTCAGCGGCAGAAGAAGGGAAGTGCCTAATGAGAGGTGGACCGTCGATCAAGCATCTCGACGACGTACCGGCCGAGGAAATGCTGCGTTACGAGTTCGCAGATGGTCGCACCGCGTCGATCTGGGAGAAGTGGATTGAACTGTCTCCCCGTTACTTCGCGTTCTGGAACAAGTGGGACCCGGGTGCCATCTCCTCGCAGCACGGTCACACCGGCGATCACAGCAACTTCATCCTGGCCGGCGAGATCCGTTGCGGTGACGCGGTCGCCCGCGCCGGTACGCACATCATGCTCGAGTGGGGGGACGTGTTCGGACCTTGGGAGGCCGGCCCTCAGGGATGCGAACTGTACGGGTTCATCGCCGGAGAGGGACAACCGTTCAGCGGCGACACCACCGCGTACGAAGCGTTGCTCGAGGCGCGTGGCGCCCGATCGGTACCTTTACCGATGCCAACACGCTTGCCGCCGTGGATACTTGCCAAACTAGGTGTGCCATTCACCTCATCGACCACCAACTGGAAGGCGTCGACCTGAGCCGCTCGGGTTTCGTGCTCGTCGTCGGAGCTAGTTAAGGGACGACCCGGCGTCCACCGTGATGTGTCGGCCGGTTATCGCTCGCGATTCGTCCGCTGCCAAGAACGCCACCGCAGCGGATGCGTCAGTGTCAGCCCAGGTCGCCGCTGGCCATAACATCGTTGAAAGCGACGCCGCGCCAGCGCAATTGCCTTCAGAATCCGCGTCGAGCATGACGGGCCGATGCAACCGTCCGGCACGCCGCACATCGCCGGCATTCTCGGCGCCGCTGACGGTGTTCACCCGGATGCCTTGTGGCGCTACTTGTTTAGCTAGCGTCTTCACGTACTGCGAGACCATCGACTGAGCGAGCTCATATGCTGCCGCACCGGGTCCCTGTGGTCGATCGAGAGAAGGTCCTTGCGGGGAGCATGTGGGACCCGAAGCGATGAGAGACGCACCTGCGCTCAGTCGCGGCATCGCGGCGCTGAAAGTGTTGACCACGCCGATGAAGTCGACGTCGAACGTGTCGATGAAGGCCGCGATTGGGGCTTCCGGCCGGATCGGGGCGATGGCGGCGTTGGCGACGACGACGTCGAGTGCGCCGAGCTGCCGCACCGCGGCGTCGACGGCCACCTCCATTTCGGCTCGATCGCAGACATCGCAGCGATACACCGCCACCGTTCGGTTGAGCTTCTCGATCATGCACGCGGTGCGGTCGAGGTCTTCGCTAGTGGCGAGGGGATAGTCACACGAAGGGATGTTGTCGCAGAGATCCACCAACATGACGTCCGCGCCTTCCCGCGCCAAAATCAGCGCGTGACTTCGGCCCCGCCCCCTGGCTGCGCCGGTCACGAGCGCCACCTTGCCTGCCAGACGTCTGCTAGTCACGAGCTTCTCCGGAGACCTGTCCCTCGGCGGGCGGGTAGATCAGTACGCCACGAATATTGGCGCCGGCGTGCATATCGGCGTAGCCGTCGTTGACCTTCTCCAGCGGGTAGGTGCGGGTGACCATGGATTCGAGGTCCACCTGCCCGGCGCTGTACAGCTCGAGGATCTTCGGGATGTCGGCACGCGGATTGCCCGAGCCGTATAGGGTTCCGATGATTTGCTTTTCGGTCAGGGTGAGGTCCATCAGGTTGGCCCGGATCTCCCGTTCCAGCATCGGGTGAATGTTGGTGACCACCAAGCGGCCCCGCTTGGCCGTCATGGCCAGCGCCCGGCCGACCAGTTGGCCGTCGCCGACTCCCATCGCGCAGATGAACTTGTCTACGCCGCGGTTCCAGGTAGCCTCGGCGACAACATCTTTGGCCTCGTCCCAGTCCGCCGCGGTGTGAGTGGCTCCCATCTTCACGGCTTCGGCGCGCTTGTACTCCGACGGGTCGATGACGGTGATCGTGCGGGCACCCGCGAGCCGGGCACCTTGCACCGCCGCGGCGCCGATGCCACCGACCCCGGCGACGGCGACCGTGTCGCCCGGCCGGACCTCGGCGGCGTAGACCGAGGATCCCCAACCGGTGATGAAGCCGCAGCCGAGAAGACAGGCCAGGTCGAGGCGATAGTGGTCCGGGATCTTCACGCAACTCGCCTCGTGCACCACGGTGTGGTGTGCGAACGAGCCGACTCCGCAGGCCAGCGCGAGGTCTTCGCCACCGAGATGGTGGCGGGCAGTTCCGTCGTGGATCTGCATGCCGGAGTAGATCTTTGCGCCGAGGTCGCACAGGCTCTGATGTCCTGTCGAGCATGAGGGACAGCGGCCGCACGACGGGATGAAGCTGAATACGACGTGGTCGCCCGGCGATAGCCACGACACATGCTCGCCGACGGACGTGACGATGCCGGCGCCCTCGTGCCCGCCGATGCAGGGCAGTCGGATCGGCATGTCGCCGGTGACGAGGTGGTCGTCGGAATGACACATGCCCGAAGCGTGCAGTTCGACCAGTACCTCGGTCGCCTTGGGCGCATCGAGTTCGATGGTCTCGACAGACCATGGTGTGTTGCGTTCGAACAGGACCGCTGCTTGGGTGCGCACTGAAATCCCTTCCGGCTCAACGAATGATCGCTTGATGTTCGACGAAGCCGGCGATGCCCTCGGGGCCGCCCTCGCGACCGATGCCGGACTGCTTGAATCCACCGAACGGGCTGGCGAAGTCGAGCACCGCAGTCGAGTTGACGGCTACCGAACCGACGAGCAGTTGGGCCGCCACGGCGGTCGCCCGTTCCTCGTCGGCGGACCACACCGCACCGACCAGGCCGTAGCGGGAGTCGTTGGCGATGGCCACCGCCTCGGCGTCGTCGTCGTAGGCGATGACGACCGCGACCGGACCGAAGACCTCTTCGCGGGCGATCTCCATGTCGTTGGTGGCAGCGACGAGCGCGGGTGAGACGAACCACCCTGGGCGGTCGGGCCGCTCGCCGCCGACCAGCACAGTGGCGCCGTCCCGCCGCGCGCGCCGCAGGAACCCCTCGACCCTGTCGCGCGCGGCCTCGTTGATCAGTGGACCGATATCGGTGTCCCGGTCGGCGGGATCTCCGACGACCAAACCGGCGACCGCGGTGGTGAGTGCGGTCACGAACTCGTCATACCGGCTGCGTGGCAACAAGATACGTGTGAGTGCGGCACACAGCTGACCGTTGTTGCCCATCACGCCGGCGACCAAGCCGGGCACCGTCGCCTCGAGCGGCGCGTCGGGCAGCACGACGGCGGCCGATTTTCCGCCCAGCTCGGTGCTGCAGCGGCGGATACGGGAACCGCACGATGCCGCGATCCGCGCGCCGACAGCCGTCGATCCGGTGAAGCTGATCTTGTCGACGCCTGGATGATCGGTCAGCAGCTCGCCGGTTTCGGCACCGCCGTTGACGACATTGACCACTCCGTCGGGCAGTCCCGCTTCCTCGATCGCCTCCATCAGCACGCCGAATTCGAGTGGAGCGTCAGGCGACGGCTTGAGCACCATCGTGCAACCCGCGGCCAACGCCGGACCGAGTTTCAACGCGGCGATGAACAGCGGAGTGTTCCATGGCACGATGGCCCCGACCACGCCGACGGGCAACTGACGTACCTCGACGGTGCCGCCCGTCATGGACGCCCGCCTCGACGAGAAGGGGTAGTCCGGGGTGATCGCCGCGTAGGCGCGCAGCACGCCGACCGCGGTGATGACCTGACCGAATGTGCTCCACGATCGCGGGGAGCCGATCTCCGCGGTCGTCAGGTCGGCCAGTTCGCCTTTGCGGGCGTTGAGCGCGTCGGCGAGTCGGCCCAGCGCCGCGCCGCGATCGGCGGGGGGCACCCGCCCCCAGCCCGGCAGCGCGCCGCGGGCGGCCGCGACCGCGGAGTCCACTTCCGCACGGCGGGCTACACCCACGGTGCCCAGCAGCTCGCCGGTGCTCGGCGACGTCACGGCCAGTGTCCCGGCGTGCGCGTCCGACACCCATTTGCCTGCGACGTAGCTCGCCGCCAACTCGACCATGGCCACCGATTCTGGCAGCAATGTCATCTTTCGACAAGCGGCTCATTGGCTCTGAAGCGACGTTTCGGTTTCAGTTCTTCGTTTTTTCTGACACTATTGGTCACTATGACTGCATCACCCGACAGCCGCGCCGACGGCGGCGCCGGCCGGCCCTGGGAGCTGATCGTGGAGCGCGGCAAGATCGCCGAGTTTGCCGAGGCCATGTTGTGTGACGATCCGGCCTATCGCGGCGCCGACGCGATCATCCCGCCGACGTTCCTGACCACCGGCGGCCGCTGGGCGCCACCAGGCGCCCGGGTAAACGTGGGGTTCGACCGCAAGCGCTTGCTGCACGGCGAGCAGGAATACACCTTCCACTCTGCTCCGCCTGCAGCCGGGGACGTCCTGACCGCACAGGAGCGGGTCGCCGACCGGTACTCAAAACCCGGCAAACGCGGGGGCACAATGCGTTTCGCCACCGTGGTGACCGAGTACCGCAACGCTGAGGGAGTGCTCGTCGCCGAGGCCAAAGCCACCTTCATCGAGACGGCGGCCAAACAATGACGGTGACGACCACTCCCGTGAGTGTCGGCACGCAGGCACCGGCCCGCGATTTCGGACCACTGACCAGGCAGATGTTCGTCCGCTACGCGGGCGCCTCCGGTGACCTCAACCCCATGCATTACGACGATCACCTCGCGCAATCCGCGGGCTACCCCTCGGTATTCGCGCAGGGCATGTTCTCCGCGGCGCTGCTGGCCGGTTTCGCCACCGACTGGCTGGGCGCAGGCAGCGTGCGCCGTTTCGGCGTCCGCTTCCGCGAACAGGTATGGCCGGACGATGTGCTGACCTGTTCGGGCAGCGTGACCGCGATATCGGCGGAGTCCGACGCCGAGCGGGTGAGCGTGGAGTTGACCGCCACCCGGCAGACGGGCGGGGTGGCGATCACTGGTACCGCGGAGTTTCTCCTCTCGCGAAACGCGGCTGGACGCGACGCGGGCAGCCCGGATCAGCCATAGGCTGGAAACGCCATGTCCGAAGCCTCGATCGTCCGCAGGGCCAGCTACGGCCCTTCCAGTCCCGCCGTGGGCGTTCGCGGTGCCACCACCCGGGGCAGGATCACCGAGGTCTCGCTTGAGTTATTCGGCAGGCTGGGGTACTTCGACACGTCGGTCGACGCTATCGCCAAGGCAGCCGGGGTGTCCCGAGCCACCCTGTACCAGTACTTCCACGGCAAGGACGAGATCTTCCTGGAGCTGCTCAACGAATGCGGCAGCGCGTTGTTTAGGGTGGCACGTCGCATCGGTGCGCTCGGGGCGGACGAGGTGGGCTTCGACAATCTGAACTGGTGGCTGGGTGAGTGGAGTTGGGTGTTCGACAAGTACTCCACGATGTTCGTGCAGTGGACGGCGATTGCCTCATCGGACACCAAGGTGCGTCCCGAGATCAACCGGTTCGTGCGCGGTTACAACCATCGCATCGCCGAACGGCTCGCCGCCTCCGGACTGAAGGGCCTGGACCCCGAGGTTGCGGCCATGACGATGACCGCGCTGGTGCACCGCATCAATCTGTTCGTGCACACCGACCGCGCCTACGGCCGTAGCGCCAAGGACGCGGTCGACACGCTGTCGGTATTCCTGCAGCTGATGTTGTTCCCCGACACCCCGCCTTCGGTGCTGACATCTCTAGGTCTGCACGCCAGCGCCGACCCGGCGGCGGACGTGGACGCGGTCGAGGTGCCCCCAGCACCAAACGTCGTAGGACTGTCCGTCAGCGAGCGCACTGCCAGCCTCAGCAAGCGCGCCGTGGTCACGGTGAATGCGTTGGCCGATGCCGGCGCCGCTCAGTTCCGTGCCCGCGGCTACCGCAGCACCAGTGTCGACGATATCGTCGAGTCGGCCAGTGTGGCGCGAGGCACGTTCTATAAATACTTCAGCGACAAGCAGGATCTGCTCGCCGCGGTGGCCGCCGAAATCTACGGCGCCGGAATGGCATTCGCCGACCGAATCGCCGACGTGGACCCATTGGCCAAGAAGTCGACACTGCGGCCGTGGCTGGCCACCTACGTCGAGTTTTATGACAGGTATTCGGGTTGCATCGAGGCGTGGGCCGAGGGCACCACCGACGATCCCACCATCGTGAGCATCGGGGAGAACGGACAGGTGCAGATGGATGTCGGCGCCGCCAGGATGCTGATCCGAGGTCCGGATCGGTATCCCTACGACCCAGTGGTCTCGGCACTGATCCTGCGCGCGCTGGTCACTCGAGTGCCCCAGGCGGCTCTCGATCTACCCGAGCCGATCGGCGACGACGAACTCATTGACGTGTTGATGACCTGCATCCGTCGTGGATTCTTCGGACGACAGAAGTAAAACTGGCTTACCGCTACGCCGTCGTAACACCCGCGGCGACGAGCTCATCGATCGCTGCCGCCGAATATCCCAACTCGCGCAAGATCTTTCGGTTATGTTCGCCCAGCGCGGGCACGTCACCGATCATCGGATCGACACCGGCCAGGGAGGCTGGCGGCGACAGCGCGGCCGCCGGGCCGCCCGGCGTCTGAATCTCGTGCCGCCGGTCCCGGCCGACGATAACCGGATGCAGCCACAACTGGTCGACGTCGTTCATCCGGGCGTGTGCCACGCCGGCGATCTGCAGGCGCTGCTCAAGTTGTTCCGCAGTTAGCCGCGCCGCCACCGACGAGATGATCGCCTCCAACTCGCCACGGTTCGCTACCCGCTCGGGGTTTGTGGCGAACCGCAGATCGTCGACGAGATCCGTTCTGTCCAAGACATTTTCGCAGAGACGTTGCCATTCGGCCGGGTTCTGCACAGCGAGTAAGACGGTTCCGCCGTCGCCCGCGGTGAATGGGCCATACGGGGCGATCGTCGGATGCCGCGGACCTGTGCGTGGCGGCGCCGTTCCGCCGTACCGGCCATAGTAGAGCGGCTGGGACATCCACTCGACCAACGCATCGAACAACGACACCGACACCGGATGCACCGCACCGGTCGTGGCCCGGGTGTAAAGGGCGGTGAGGATTCCGGAGAAGGTGAACATGCCGGCAGCGATATCAGCGATCGAGACACCGGTGCGTGCCACTTCGGCCGGCGAGCCGGTCACCGACAACAGTCCAGCCTCGGCTTGTACCAAAAGGTCATAGGCCTTGCGGTCGCTCCACGGGCCGTCCTGACCGTAGCCGCTGATCGTCGCCGTAATGGTCTGCGGGTGCGTGCGGGCCACCGATTCGGCATCCAATCCCATTCGGGTCGCGGCGCCCGGTGCCAGATTCTGCACCAGCACGTCGGCGCTCTCCAGCAGACGGTCAACGATGCGTCTGCCCTCGGGTTGCTTGACGTCTACGGTCAACGACTCTTTGCCGCGATTGAGCCAGACGAAATAGCTCGACTCGCCATGCACCGCGCGGTCGTAGCCACGGGCGAAGTCGCCGCCGTGCGGTCGCTCGACCTTGATCACCCGCGCGCCCAGGTCGGCGAGCTGGCGGGTCGCATACGGCGCTGCCACTGCCTGCTCAAGGCTCACGACGGTGATATCGGCCAATGGCGCATCGGTCAATTTAGGCCCACTCCTAGATCTGATGACAGCGATGTCAGATTAAAGCTAAACGGCCGGCGCGGACCGACGTGATCAACCCGATGCCGCGACGGCCATCCCGGTGATCCATTCCGGCACCGGCTCGTAGACCAGTGGCGTGACCGGCTGCGCACCGCCCGCGGCGCCGGCGGCAAGCCAGGTTCTGACCTCGTTGGCGCCCGCGCCCGCACGGACGTGGGCGGTGTCGACGAGCTGAATCAGCGCAGCGACATCCCAGCTCGACATGGCGTCTAACACTTCGGCGTCCCAATCGGGACGGATCTTGGTGCGCGCTTCCGCCATACCCTCGGCGATGATTCGCGCGCGGTCTTCATCGCTGAGGTCGTAGGTGTCGACCTCCAGACTCGGCGGGGAATGAGACAACCCTCCGGTGCCGACTACCAGTACGCGCTCGGCGATCCTGTCGAGGAACCGGCCAACCTCCGTGCCGAATTCGGCTACCCGACGGCCAGCCGGAAGCGGAGCCGTGGCACAGTTCACCGGCACCGGGATGACCGGCTTGGCCGCTAATTCCCCGAGCAGGTCCCGAACAGGTTGGGCGAACGCGTGATCCAGCCCAATGTCACGACATGCGGCGACATCGAAGCCGGCCGACAGCAGGTGTTCACACAATTGGCGTGCCAGCTCGGACGGGACATCCAGGTCGCCGGCCGGATGGCCGCCCTCGGCCAGAATTGACGCAGACAACGCAACCCCGAACGCGGGCACCACGTGGCGAAACGCGCGGCGGTGGTCGCCGCCGAACACGATCACGACGTCGGGATCGAACTGTTGCGCGCGCTCGGCCGCCGAGGCCAGTGCCGAACGGAAGCGGCGACCGAAGGCGTGTTCGGCGTCGCGTTCCTTGCCTGGGCTATGGCTCGCGCAGACAACCAGCCGCTCTGACGTCACGTCCATCACCTCTTCGCTAGAAGTGACGCTAATGTTAGATCAGTTTGGCTGCCACGGCGAAAACCCGACGGGACGGTTGCGCCTTCACCCCCTCAGGACGATGCCCTGCGTCAGCGCCACGATGACGCCGAGAATCACGATGAACGTCACGCATACCGCGACAAGCCGGACGGTTTCTCGCCGCAACGCTGCATTGGTCTGCGGGGGAAGAAAGAATTCAGCGGGCAGATCTTTCATGCGGTCGCTTGCCACCACGACTCCTTTCGGATCACGGAATGTAGGGGCTGTCGGCGCCAGTCACGTTGCGCAACACCACGAGCGGAATGATCAGAAAAACGAAGAAGGTGAGCTGGAAGATGATGAACCAGGCGCCCAGGCGCATGAGTTCGAATCGCCATCGCGGAATCGCCACCTCGTAGTTGAGGTAATCGTCGAATTCTTGCTGCTTGGTCAAGACCGATTGCTTGGTAGCAACGGCTGTCCCGCCGCGACTTTCGGTGTCGCCAGGCGGTTGCAGGGCGATGCGTGGGACGGTGAAGCGATCTAAGCGGCAGAATCGCTCGAAATGGTTGAGGCCGCGAATCGGTGGTTTACCGGCCCAGTAGGCGATCAGGTTGGGCCATACGCACATGATCCCGATGGTCCAGAGCAAGGTGATGCGACCGCCGTTGCTCCACTCGAGAACGGGCCCGATGCCGGGATCGTAGGTCCACCATCCCATCGCCGTGGCAGTGCCCTCGACGGCGAAGTCCCAGACGTAGTTGACCGGAATCGCCAGCACCAACATGGATTTGAGCATGCTCCAGCCAAATCGCGCGGAAACCCATTGACTCAGCCACAACACCAGGATCGCGTGTACTCCCCAGTACACTGCGTACGCGAACGGCATGAACAGCGGATCGTTGGGAGTCTTGATCGGTAGCCAATCGAGCAGATGGTGTTGCGCAAACGCGGGACTGTAGAACAGCATCTGGCCCCAGTCTCCGACAGTCTCCATCCAATACACCGCAAGACTGTTGAACAGGAACAGGAAGCCCCAGGTCAGTCGGCGCCGACGGATGACATCGGCGACCGCCAGAACGATGAAGACGCTGCCGGCGATCGGTATCACCCAGTTGAAGAACCAGACCCCGGACGGATTGAGGGTTGCTGGTGGCGCCAATTGTGACGTGGCGACAAGCATCGTTGCCTCTCGACGAGCAAGTGAGGGAGCGGGCTCCATCACGTTCAGCCGATCTTTCTACATGTGTAACCTAGTTCACTATATTTCGTTTGTCACCAGAATGTGTGATGGGGGTGTCGCCGTATGACGGCTCGAACGCTGCGGCGCAGCGCCAGCACGGCGGCAGCGAATCTCACCGCGGCGGGAGAGCTTGTCGCCGCAGTCTTGCCGACGCTGCCCGGGTCTGGCCCGTCGTCAGCGGCGGATGTCACGACCGAATGGTTGACGAGACACTTGGCGGGCGCGACGCCAAGCGCTGCGGCGCAGCGCATTTCGTTGTTAGACGCAACGACGGGAACAACAAACCGCCGGCGCTTGTCCGTCGAGTGGAACGAGTCGGGACGCGCGGCGGGACTGCCCGAGCATCTGTTCCTTAAAAGCACACCGCTGTCTGCAAAGAACCGCACGATGGTGGCGGCGTTGGGAATGGCTGTCAACGAAGCACGCTTCTACAACGAGGCTGCCGACGAACTCGGCGGCGTCGCCCCGCGCTCCTGGTATGCGCGTGCCGGGGTCGGAGCACGATTTCTGATCGTGCTCGAGGACATCGTTGCCGCCGGCGGTCGTCCGTATGCATTGGCCGACGTTTGCGACGTCGGTCACGCGCGGGGACTGATCGATGCCTTTGCGACGTTGCATGCCCGGTTCTGGGAGAGTCCGCGGTTGGTCGGGGATCTGTCCTGGGTCCGAACGTGGAGCACCCGGGCGGGGTACGGCGTGTTGAAGAGGTTCTACTCTCGTGGGCGCCGTGGCGCACTGCGCCAGGAACGTCCCGAGGTGACGCCCGCCGTGCGCGCTGTTGCGGCGGCGCTCGACAAGCATGCCGATCCGTACTACCGGGAGTTCGAGTCCGGGCCGCTGACCCTGTTGCACGGCGACTCGCATCTGGGCAACACTTTCGCGTGGGCTGACGGACGCTCCGGACTGCTTGATTGGCAAGTGGTTTGGCGCGGGCCAGGACTGCGCGAGGTGTCCTACTGGATGAGTTCCGGCCTGGAACCGCAGACGCGCCGTTCTGCGGAGCGCGATCTCATCGAGCGGTACCTGGAAGGTCTGCGCGCCGGGGGAGTAGAGGACGTGCCGGCATTCGACGCCGCGTTCGACAGGTATCGCCTTTTCGCCGCCGAAGCCTGGGATGCGACGGCGATGACGATCAATTGGCCGGGCCTGCAGGCGCAGCAGAATGCCGACGCCGCCTTTCGGCGGGCATGTGCGGCCGTCGAGGATCTTGACACCGCCGCGCTGATGAACCGGCTGTACCGATAGCCGCACTCCGGCATCCGATACTGGACGTTGACACTGTGACAGTGAACTGTCATCTTTGGTTAGGTCATGCCAAAGGAGCTGCGCAGTGACGGATCTGAAGTCCCCTAGCCAGGCGGAGCCGGCGGCCGTCGAGTCCGCGCGGATCAAGGCCATTCGGCCGGTACTGTTCTGGTCGAGCCTCGGTGCTGTCTTCGTCGTCGTCGCAGCCTACGTCTACATCGCTTGGATAGCGTCGGGCAATGCGACACCGGTGAACCCGGGTCCGGACCCAATCCCCGGTGCCACTCAGTGGGCGATGACCGCCTTCCAAATCGCCTGCCCGATACTGGCACTGGTCGCGATCGCCTACGTCGTCCGCAAGAGCGTCCGTGAGCGTCAACTCTGTGTCGAAGCCGCCATCGTGATCGGATCGGCGATCGCCTGGTGGCACGACCCGCTGATCAACTGGTTTCAGCCGGCGCTGTTTTATAACGCCGGGCTAATCAACTTCGGCAACTGGACGCAGAACGTCCCCGGCTGGCTCAGCCCCGACGGTCGACTGATGGCCGAACCTGTGCTGATGATCGGAATGATCTACGTCTGGATGCCGCTGGCTATGGGCTCGCTCGCCCGCTGGGCCATGGGTCGCGCCCGCCACCGGTGGCCGTCGCTGGGGCCCGTCCGCACCTTCTGCGCCGGTTGGCTCACGGTCTACGTCATCGAGTTTCCGCTGGAGATCTTTGCGGTGCGCCACGGTCTGCTTGGCTATCCGGCGTCGATTCCGGGCGTCACATTGTGGGCGGGTCAGACCGTCCAGATTCCGCTGTACGGGCCCATCCTGTGGTCGCTGGTGCTTACTTCGAGCGGCGCGCTGATGTTCTTTCGCGACGATGACGGCCAAATCAGGGTCGAGGCGGGGGTGGAGACCCTGCGGTGGGCCGGAACACGGGTCAGAGGGCTGCTCAGGGTGCTGGCCGTTACCGGCTTTCTACACGTGGTGGCAATCGGCGTGTACGACGTGCCGGTGAACCTCGCCGGCTTCTACGCCGGACCGACCCAGACCTACCCCAGCTATCTGCGCACGCAATACTGCGGACCGGGAACGCCCCGGCACTGCCCCGATGGCACCCGGATGGCCGACCGCTAGCTCGCGTCATTTCAGTACCGCGGGCAGGGCGGCGAACTCCTGGCGGATCAGGTCGTCGAGCGAGCGCCCCGGCGTCGACAACCACTCATTGAGGGCCCGCTCGACGAGCAGCATGCCGACCGCCGCCAGCAGCCGGCACTCGCTGTCAGGGGCAGGCATTCGGCGTCGTTCGGCGATGACCTTGGCGACGGTCTCGGCGTTGGCCTCGTGGTTTCGGCGTTCGCGTCCCACCAGGACGAGCGACGACGCGACAGCGTCGTGGTACTGCCCGATCCTTTTACGGATGCGCTTGAGGCCCGGCGCCAGCAATGCGAAGGAATTCGCCAACGCCTCGAAATCTGACACCTTTTCCGGTTGAGCGAGATAGACGCCGCTCACGGCGTCGATGAAGTCGTACTCGCCGAAGAAGAGCACCGACTCCTTGGTCGGGAAGTAGCGGAAGAAGGTCCTCGGCGAAACTCCTACGCTCTCGGCGATCTGGTCTGTGGTGGTTTCGTCGTACCCGTTGGTGCTGAACAGGTTCAGGGCCGCGTTCAGCAGGGCATTCCGAATACGGTCCGCGTGCTCGTCCCGCGGTGATCGGTCGCCCCGGGCCATCCGCCAACCCCCTCGTTCGTATGGAGTGTCCCGACAGTACAACGGCTATGGGTGCCCGCACATCGTTGACACCCGCCGTTGTACCAACGATACTTCCCATTTATGACAGTTCACTGTCAAACGACCCGAGCGCCGGCCGGCGCGGGGTAGAGAGGATCTCCGTCTCGATGACCGACCTCGGCACAACCGGAACGCTTAACATCAACGATCTGCCCTTCGCGGAAGACCGCACGCGCGCGTGGCGCGAGCTGCGGGAGGCCGGTGAGGCGGTGAGTTCTGGCGAGGAGATCGTGCTCACCAGCGCCGAGGCTGTCGAGTTCGCCGCGAAAAAGCCTGAAACCTTCTCGTCGGCAAGGGCTTTCGACCGACTGGGAAGTCCGGTCCCGTTGGTACCGATCGCGATCGATCCGCCGGATCACACCCGCTTCCGGCGCATGCTCGACCCGTTCTTCAGTCCGAAGAAGATGGCCGAGCGTGAGCCCGAGTTACGCAGGCAGGCCGGTGAATTGATCGATGCCATCGTCGCGAGCGGCGAGTGCGACGTAGTTCCCGATCTCGCAACACCTTTTCCCTCGCAAGTTTTTTTGACACTCTTCGGGCTGCCCATGGCCGACCGCGACCGGCTGGTGCAGTGGAAAGATGCGATTCTGCAGTTCACCGACCCGAGCAGCACCGAGGCGACCCCGGAGGTGATGGCTCATGCGCTGGAACTTTTCAGCTATTTGACCGAGCACATCGCCGAGCGGCGCGCCGATGCAACCGGCAACGACATGCTGACCCAGCTGATCCAGGACACCGACGAGGGTGGAATGTCGGACAACGAGATCCTGGGCCTGTGCTTCATGTTCGTGCTGGCCGGGCTTGACACCGTTACCTCTGCCGTCGGGTTCTCCCTGGCCAGGCTGGCGGCCGACGACGAGATGCGCCGGCGTATCGCGCACGACTTCACACTCATCCCGACATTCGTCGAAGAGATTTTGCGTGTCGACGGTCCGGTACCGTTTGCGCCACGTGTCACCACGGAGGAGGTGGAAGTAGCGGGCAGGTTCGTGCCCAAAGACACCACGGTGATGCTCAGTTATGGCAGCGCCGACCGCGATCCGCGCCGATACGAGGATGCCGACGAGATTCATCTCGACAGCAAGGCCGTGCATTTCGCCTTCGGGCGCGGACCGCACCGCTGTCTCGGCTCACACCTGGCGCGTCTCGAACTCCGCCTCATCCTCGAGGAGTGGCACTCACGCATCCCCGAATACACTCTGGCGCTGGGCAAGCCGCCACAGATGCCGTGGCCGACCGGGACGATGTCCCTGCAATCGGTACCGCTGTGCATCTCGCCGTCGTCGCGGCACCAGTAATCTCGCGCCTGTCGCGAAGGTTCAACCGACCTTCGGGACGATTTCCTCCGCGACCCAATGCATGTGGTCGAGGTAGGCGTTGAGTCCCTCGAGCGCTGGCGGATTTACCCAGGTATCTGTGACGCCGCGCTCGGCTAGCATGTTGCAGCTGTCGATCACCTGCTGGGCATTCTGGCCGAATTGTGCGTTGGGATCCTCGACGATGGCGTGCTCTTCACCGATGGACAGCACCGCTAGGCTGTAGAACAGCGAGAACGGCCGGTCATCGAAATCGGGTTGCGAGCGCAGGTAATCCATCTTCGCCGGCAATTCGTCGGGCTTGGTCAGCCACGGTGCCCAGCCGTCACCGAACTTGGCCGCTCGGCGCAACACCGCGTCGGCGTCTCCGCCCATCCACACCGTCGGGTGGGGTTTGGAGATTGGCTTGGGGCCGAATGCGATGTCGCCGAACTTGACGAACTCGCCGTCGAAGGTCGGCGAATCGCTGTGCCACAACTCGAACATCGCCTCAAGGCACTCGTCCGCCAAGCGGCCACGCTTGGTGAAGGGGACACCGATCGCGT
>NZ_DATNJW010000500.1:0-4650 GCF_035603715.1 Mycobacterium sp.
TTCACCGACATCGTCGGCTCCACGGGACACGCCGCGGCGCTCGGCGACGACCGGTGGCACGATCTGTTGGATAACCACGACAGCATCATTCGCCACCAGCTCAAGCGCTTCGGCGGCCGTGAAGTTAACACCGTCGGCGACGGATTTCTGGCGGTCTTCAATAGCCCGAGTGTGGCGATCGATTGTGCAGCAGCGATTGTCGCCGCGATGCACCCGTTCGGGATCGAGGTCCGTACCGGTATCCACATTGGTGAAGTGGAGGTTCGCGGTGGTGACGTTGCCGGCATGGCTGTCCACATCGGTGCGCGTATCGCTGCTCTCGCGGCCCCAAGTGAAGTGTTGGTTTCTTCGACTGTGCGGGAGATCGTCACTGGGTCACGACGAGTGTTCCACGCACGCGGCGAGCATGAACTCAAAGGTGTGCCGGATCGTTGGCGACTCTATGCGGTCTAGCGCGGATCGAAGAACGCGAACTAAGTAGCGTCTTCCGCGGCGGCTCTGATGCGTTCGACGGTTCGGCGCATGCCGGCCCGCAGAACGTCCATGCGACGGTCATACCCCCCGAGGAATAGTCGGTAGGCCGCCTTCACGTAGCGGAACTCACCTGAGGTAATGCGCTCCTCCACCAGGAGGCAACCTCCATTCTCGGCTGTCAATCGGTACCGCCATAGCACTCCGCTGGCGGCTCGGAATGCAAATACCTTCCCGCGCTCCGATTCGGTGACGATCGCAGGCGAGGGCCACCTCAGACCGCGATCCTTATTGAGTCCAAGAAATAATGCGCCCTTGCCGCGCCTGGACGTGAGCCACATAGCCCTGTAGCACTCGGGACTCCACTGACCCATCCGTGTGATGTCGCTGATCATGTCCCAGATGCTGTTTGGATCGGCAGCGATGAAGGCTGAGGCCCGATCCTCGGGAGAAACCGTCATGAATGCACATCTAACACGCGACCTTCTGGAACGTTCGACGATTTTGCAGGCATGTGCCCTTGACACTTGTTCATGGGACAACGCATCGCCTCGTTGGCATGTGCTGACGCAAGGCGTGCTGACGCCCAAGTTTTGGACCGACCTTCGAGAATCTCAGAATATTAGTCCTGAAACTTCAGACGGCGCACACACTGCGGCCAAACGACCATAGAGAAACGTCGCGCGGGTTTGGCCGTAAACTCCACTGCACTTGGGCTAGCCCTTGCCGGAGGTTCGATCTGAGTGGCCCGCTGGGCGGACCGCATCATTGCCGTACGCGTTGGCAGCGTGCAACAGTCGCAGCGTGGAACCTTTCTTAGGCCAATTAGTGCTTGTTCCGTACGACTTCGCGCCCAATGGGTGGGCGCTTTGCAACGGCCAACTGTTGTCGATTGCGCAAAACGCAGCTTTGTTTACGCTCCTTGGGACCATCTACGGTGGCGATGGTGTCAGCACCTTCGCGCTGCCTGATCTCCGCGGTCGTGTGCCGGTCTCGTCCGGTCAAGGCCCCGGATTGTCGAGCTATAGCGTTGGCGAAACGTATGGAGCCGAATCGGTGACGCTCGATACGACTCAAATCCCGTCTCACACGCATTCGGTAAATTGCGATTCGGCTAGGGGGAACGAGACTGGACCAACCGGGCGCTATCCTGCTGAAGCATCAAGCAAAATCTACGCGGGTACCGCCAACGCGCAAATGAATGCGGGAATGATCGGGGGCACCGGAGGCGGTGCGGCGCATGAGAACCGTCAGCCCTCGCTGGTGCTGAACTGGATCATTGCGCTTCAGGGTGTCTTCCCCGCTCGTCCTTGAGGCTTTGACCTCCGGAATTCGTGCTGCCGCAGCACGCGCGGTTGAAATTGTAGACAGACCTAGAAAGATCTAGCGTGGGCTGGTCCCCACAACGTGTGGCGACCCTGGACACGAGGCAGTGAGGACGCCGCGCCGTCCCTGCCGGACGCGTTTGTGGGGCAAGTTTTGAAAGAATGTTTGAGACGCTGAGAACATTAGTTTTGATACGCCCAACACCCCGAGCAAACGCGCCAGCCGTTTCACCCGCAGCGGCAATTACGAGGCGACCGCGGAGAGTCGCCATTCGCCGGGCACGCCTTTGAGCGTGTGACCGCCTCGGTCTTCGAACTCAAGTCCTGATCCGATCACGAGGTCACGCAGCGTGCTCGACACCAGCACGTCGTTCGGCCCTGCCAGTGCGCTCACGCGCGCGCCGATGTGCACGGCGATCCCGCCGATGTCATAGCCGCGGATCTCGCACTCGCCGGTGTGCAACCCGGCGCGCACCTCGATGCCGAGCGATCGCACCGCGTCGCGAATTGCCATGGCGCAGCGGATCGCTCGCTGAGGTCCGTCGAACGTTGCGAGGAAGCCGTCGCCTGATGTGTTCACCTCACGACCTCGAAAACGGGACAGTTGAGACCGGACGACGGCGTCGTGTGCGTCGAGCAACGCACGCCAGTTCCGGTCGCCCAGCTCCGCGGCCCTGCGCGTCGAATCTACTATGTCGGTGAACAGAACGGTGGCGAGCACACGATCATCGGCCACCTCTGCCTGCTCGCCAGTGAGGAACTCGGCGATTTCCTGGAAGGACTCGCGCCAGGGTTCAACAAAGTGGTACATGTTGCGACCGCGCACCTCAACGTATTTCGCACCCGTTATATGATCGGCGACG
Source organism: Mycobacterium sp. (assembly GCF_035603715.1). Classification (GTDB taxonomy): domain Bacteria; phylum Actinomycetota; class Actinomycetes; order Mycobacteriales; family Mycobacteriaceae; genus Mycobacterium. The sequence continues at coordinate 2,660 of NZ_DATNJW010000500.1, forward strand.
TATTTGCCCCATGCAGTTGGGATGAACGGGTCGTCGGTGTGCTGGACGACGAGGGTCGGTACGCGGATCGCCGGGAAGACAAGCCGCACGTTCAATTCGGCTACTAGGGGCAACATTTGGATGATGGTTCCCGGGCTGGCCGACTGCCGTTCTTGTCGCGCCCATCCTGCCCGGATCTCCTCGTTCCACGGCATGTCCGGATTAATCACATGTTGAAACTCGCCAGTGCCCCATGTGGCGACCATCCCGGCGAGGACTTCATTCGAGTCGACACCATCCGAGCGTTCAGTCATAGGATCTGCATAGCCCTCAAGCACGACCAATGCGGTCGCGCGGGACGGATATGTTGCCGCAAAAAGCGCCGCTGGCGACAACGCGCCACCGAACACGACGAGGGCCGCTTCGCGGCTGCCCACATCGTCGAGCACCGCAGTGATGCTGTCAGCCCATTGCTCTAACGTCGGCGGTGCACCGGGCGTGACAGGGTCGGACGAACCGGTGCCCGGCTGATCGAAGAAAATCAGTCGACCGAGCGAAGTCATCGCCTCCACCCAGCCCTGGACGGACGGCAAGTCGGGCCAGAGATCACAATTTGTGAACCAGCCCGTGACAACCACGAGGTCGCGAGGTCCATCACGGGTCGTGCGATACGCAACACGCAGGTCCCCGTTGAAGGCGTAGCGCATCTCCGAGAACACGGCGGAAGTCTAATTCCAGGGGAGCGCTGCGGCAGACGTTTTTGCAGCTAAGGGTGTTTCCCCTAGATAGTCCCTCGGCGTGTCGAAAACACCACCTGCTGAAGACTTTCGGTGGCTGGCACGACAAACAGCTGCCGGATGGCACTGTGATCTGGCTCCTTCCCGACGGGCGCACCTATGTGACGACGCCCGGCAGCGCGCTGCTGTTCCGACTCTCTGCGCGCCACCGGGTGAGCTGCCTTCGTTCGACATTGACGGCACCCAACCGCGCTGCGGCGATCGCACCGCGATGATGCCTAAACGCCGCCGCACCCGCGCTCAGAACCGCGCCCGCCGCATCAACAGCGAACGTCGACACAACCACGCCGCCCGCGCGAGCCGGCAAGCCCAGCTCGTCGGCAACTTAGGACCAGCCCCGCCGGGCGGCAGGGGCGACGCTGAACTTCCGCCATTCTGACGGCCGGTCAACGTTTACGCAGAGGCGACGGCGAAAAGACGCCACTCACCGGGTACGCCTTTGAGTTGGTGAGCGCCGCGGTCCTCAAACTCGATCCCCGACCCGATTACCAAGTCGCGCAGTGTGCTGGACACCAGCACCTCGTTCGGTCCTGCCAGTGCGCTCACCCGTGCGCCGATGTGCACGGCAATCCCGCCGATGTCGTCGCCGCGGACCTCGCACTCGCCGGTGTGTAGCCCGGCGCGCACCTCGATGCCGAGCGACTGCACCGCGTCACGAATTGCCATGGCGCAGCGAATCGCTCGCTGCGGGCCGTCGAACATCGCGAGGAAGCCGTCGCCCGAAGTGTTTACCTCGCGGCCTCGAAACCGAGCTAGTTGCGACCGCACGACGGCGTCGTGCGCGTCGAGCAGCGCATGCCAGTCACGATCACCCATCTCGGCGGTTCGGCGCGTCGAGTCCACGATGTCGGTGAACAGCACGGTGGCGAGAACCCGGTCATCGGCTACGTCGGCCTGCTGGCCGGTGAGGAACTGGGCCATCTCCTGGAACGACGACCGCCAGTCGGGTTCGTAGAAGTGGTTGAGGTTGCGCCCCGGAAGCTCGACGTATTTCGCGCCCGGTATGCGATCCGCGACGTCCTTGCCCCACTCGGGTGGGATAACGGGGTCGTCGGTGTGATGCAGGACGAGTGTCGGGACGCGGACCGTGGGAAGCAACGCCCTCACGTCCATTTCGGCCAGCAGAGGCACCATGAGGGCGATGGTCCCTGGGCTCACCGCGCCGCGTTCCCAGCGTGCCGTCGCCGCGCGGATCTCCTCGTTCCACGGCATGTC
>NZ_DATNJW010000501.1:0-4373 GCF_035603715.1 Mycobacterium sp.
GAAACTCATCATTTTCACGCTGCTGTTCGAGGTGTTGGGGTTCGGTTGCGGGTCAGGCCCGCTCACCGCACGGTTCTGGCCTCCGATCGGCGGCTTCTTATATTGGTTGCGGCCCAAGACAATTCGTCTTCCGCCCTGGCCACACGAGGTTCCGTTCACCAGCGGCGACACCCGCAATATTTTTGACGTCGGCTTGTATGTAATCGTTTTGGCGTCCGCCGTGTGGGCGCTGTTGGCACCTGGCCATGGCGGATCAGTCACGGGGAGCGGCGATCTCGGTCTTATCGATCCCGTTCTGGTGGTGCCGCTGATCGTCGCGCTGGCACTGCTGGGGTTGCGCGACAAAACGATCTTCCTGGCTGCCCGCGGCGAGCACTACTGGCTGAAACTCCTAATCTTCTTCTTTCCGTTTACCGATCAGATCGCCGCGTTCAAGATCGTCATGCTGGGGCTGTGGTGGGGTGCGGCCACGTCCAAACTGAATCACCATTTTCCCTACGTGGTCGCGGCGATGACGAGCAACAACGCGCTGCTGCGCGCCAAGGCATTCAACTGGTTGAAGCGCCGGCTTTATCGCGACCCGGTCAACGACTTACGTCCCACCTGGATACCCAAGGTGATGGCCCACGTCGGTGGCACCACAGCGGAACTGATCGTTCCGGCTGTGCTGGTCTTCGTCGCCGGCGGTCAACCGTGGCGGTGGGCCCTGATCGCCTTCATGGTGGTCTTCCACCTCAACATCATCTCCAACCTCCCGATGGGAGTTCCGCTGGAGTGGAACATCTTTTTCATCTTCTCGCTGTTCTATCTGTTCGGGCACTACGGCAGCATCTCGATCTACGACCTCAATTCACCGTTGCTGCTGGCCATGCTGTTGGCAGCTCTTCTCGTGATTCCGATTGTCGGAAATATGTTCCCAGAACAGATTTCGTTCCTGCCGGCATTGCGCTACTACGCAGGCAACTGGGCGTCCAGTGTGTGGTGCTTCCGCAACGGCGTTGAAGACAAGATCGACTCCGACGTCATCAAGAGCTCGGCGCTGACCGCCAAACAGGTTGCCAGGCTCTACGACCCGGCCACCGCCGAGATCATCAGCGACAAAGCCCGAGCCTTTCGGTCGATGCACGTCCACGGCCGTGCCCTCAACGGACTGCTGCCGCGGGCGCTGGACAACGAGTCGGATTACGTGCTGCGCGAAGGCGAAACCGTCGCCGGGCCGCTGATCGGCTGGAATTTCGGCGAAGGCCACCTGCATAACGAACAGTTGGTGCAGGCGGTCCAGCGGCGCTGCCAGTTGGACGAGGGTGACCTGCGGGTGATCATCCTGGAAGGTCAACCGATTCAGACGAAGAAACAGTGGTACCGCATTGTCGACGCGAAGACCGGGTTGATCGAAGAAGGCTATGTGTCCGTCGACGACATGCTGGCCCGCCAGCCCTGGCCCGAAGCCGATGACGAGTTGCCTGTCCACCTGGGTTGACCACCGCGGGCGCGGCCGCCCCGGCAGTCCGATCGGAGTGACCTGAACCACCGAATTCGCCCCGCATTGTCGCAGCTACTAGGCTGGCAGCGAGCATTTCCTCAGCCACGAAGGAGAGACACGTGACGGTCCGGGTAGGCATCAACGGCTTCGGTCGAATCGGGCGTAACTTCTACCGGGCCTTGCTGGAGCAGCAGGCCGCGGGCGCCGACACCGAGATCGAGTTGGTCGCGGCAAACGACCTGACCGACAACGCCACGCTGGCGCACCTGCTGAAGTTCGACTCGATCCTGGGCCGGCTGCCCTACGACGTCACCCTGGAGGGCGACGACACCATCGTGGTGGGCGACCACAAGATCAAGTCGCTGGAGGTCAAGGAAGGCCCGGCCGCGTTGCCCTGGGGTGACCTCGGCGTCGACGTCGTCGTCGAGTCCACCGGCATCTTCACCAACGCCGCCAAGGCCAAGGGCCACCTCGACGCCGGAGCCAAGAAGGTGATCATCTCCGCGCCGGCGACCGACGAGGACATCACCATCGTGCTGGGCGTCAACGATGACAAATACGACGGCAGCCAGAACATCATCTCCAACGCGTCGTGCACCACGAACTGCCTTGGGCCGATTGCCAAAGTGCTCAACGACGAGTTCGGCATCGTCAAGGGCCTGATGACCACGATCCACGCCTACACCCAGGACCAGAACCTGCAGGACGGCCCGCACAAGGATCTGCGACGGGCCCGGGCCGCGGCGCTGAACATCGTGCCGACCTCCACCGGTGCGGCCAAGGCGATCGGCCTGGTATTGCCCGAGCTCAAGGGGAAGCTGGACGGCTACGCCCTACGGGTACCGATCCCGACCGGTTCGGTTACCGACTTGACCGCCGAGTTGTCCAAGTCCGCCACCGCCGAGCAGATCAATGCCGCGATGAAGGCCGCCGCCGACGGTCCGATGAAGGGCATTCTCAAGTACTACGACGCCCCGATCGTCTCCAGCGACATCGTCACCGACCCGCACAGCTCGATCTTCGACTCGGGCCTGACCAAGGTGATCGACAACCAGGCCAAGGTGGTGTCCTGGTACGACAACGAGTGGGGCTACTCCAACCGCCTGGTTGACTTGGTCGCGCTGGTCGGCAAGTCGCTGTAGCCGTGTCTATCCCCAACCTGGACGACCTTCTCGCGCAGGGCGTTTCGGGTCGTGGCGTGCTGGTTCGATCCGATCTGAACGTGCCGCTCAACGACGGAGTCATCACCGATCCCGGCCGCATCACCGCGTCGGTGCCCACGATCAAGGCGCTGGCCGAAGCCGGCGCCAAAGTGGTGGTAACCGCCCACCTGGGACGGCCCACCGGCGAACCCGATTTGACACTGTCGCTGGCCCCGGTCGCCGCAGCGCTGGGTGACCAGCTGGGTAAGGACGTGCAGTTGGCCGACGACGTCGTGGGCGCTGACGCGCGGGCGCGTGCCGGGCACCTGGCCGACGGGGACGTTCTGCTGCTGGAAAACGTCCGTTTCGACCCGCGCGAAACCAGCAAAGACGACGGAGAGCGGCTGGCGCTAGCCAGAGAACTCGTCGAATTGGTCGGCACAACAGGGGCTTTCGTCTCCGACGGGTTCGGGGTGGTGCACCGCAAACAGGCCTCGGTCTATGACGTCGCGACGCTGCTGCCGCACTATGCGGGCAAGCTGGTCGCCGAAGAGGTCGGTGTGCTCGAGCGGCTGACCGGTTCGACGAAGCGGCCCTACGCGGTTATCCTCGGCGGCTCCAAAGTCTCCGACAAGCTCGGCGTGATCGAGCAACTGGCCACCAAGGCCGACAGCATCGTGATCGGCGGCGGCATGTGTTACACGTTCCTTGCCGCAATGGGTCTTTCAGTGGGCACGTCCCTGTTGCAAACCGAGATGATCGACACCTGCCGGCAACTGCTCGACACCTACGCCGACGTCATCCGCCTCCCGGTCGACATCGTGGTAGCCGACAAGTTCGCCGCCGATTCGCCATCGAAAGTCGTTGCCGCCGATGCGATTCCGGAAGACAAGATGGGCTTGGACATCGGACCGGGGTCGGTTATCCGGTTCACCAAACTACTGGGCAACGCGGAGACGATCTTCTGGAACGGCCCGATGGGGGTCTTCGAGTTCCCGGCATTCGCCGCGGGCACCAAGGGCGTGGCCGAAGTGATCGCTGCGGCAACCGCGAAGGGGGCGTTCAGCGTGGTGGGCGGCGGCGATTCGGCTGCCGCGGTGCGGGCGCTGGGCTTGCCCGACGACGGGTTCTCCCACATTTCCACCGGCGGCGGGGCATCGCTGGAATACCTTGAGGGCCAGACGCTACCCGGCCTCGAAGTGTTGAGTACCTGAGCGAAGGACGACGATGAGCCGCAAGCCGCTGATAGCCGGCAACTGGAAGATGAACCTCAATCACTTCGAGGCGATCGCGCTGGTGCAGAAGATCGCCTTCTCGCTGCCGGACAAGTACTTCGACAAGGTCGACGTCGCGGTGATTCCGCCGTTCACCGACCTGCGCAGCGTGCAGACCCTGGTCGACGGCGACAAGCTGCGGCTCACCTACGGCGCGCAGGACGTGTCGCAGCACGACTCCGGTGCATACACCGGCGAGATCAGCGGTGCATTCCTGGCCAAGCTGGGTTGCAGCTTCGCGGTGGTCGGCCACTCCGAGCGGCGTACCTACCACAACGAGGACGACGCGCTGGTGGCCGCGAAGGCCGCCGCGGCGCTCAAGCACGAACTGACGCCGATCGTCTGCATCGGCGAACATCTGGAGGTCCGCGAGGCCGGTGAGCACGTCGCCCACTGCCAGAACCAGCTGCGCGGGTCGCTGGCTGGATTGTCGGCCGAGCAGATCGGCCAGAGCGTCATCGCCTACGAGCCGGT
>NZ_DATNJW010000502.1:0-8649 GCF_035603715.1 Mycobacterium sp.
ATCCGAGGCTCGGCCACCGATGAGCAGGCCGGGCAGCAGACCCACCGCGTAGATACCGAAGATCGCGTCGAGCGTCGATGTGCTGAGGTGCTGGCGATTGCTGATGGTGGGCATCAGGGCGACGAAATGGTTGGCAATCCATCCGGTGACCAGCAGGACAGCCAAGACGGCGCCGAACTCGCGGTTCGCGCCGGCCGGCGCCGGGCTCCGCCTACGCAGCAAGCCCGTTGACCCATCCGGCGAGATCATGGACGCCACTCCTCCTTATGGTCGCGATCAGACACGACCACAACGCCTGGGAAGTTATTCCCGGTCGGATGGCGATTGCAACGCATTTAACTCGAAGTTCAGGTCCGCGTCCGCTGCTACTGACGCTATTGCGGCCCAGATAGGCGAGCGCCGGCTCTATGATGCGCACGTGGCGACCAGCGGCGATGGGGCGACGTATGCGCCAGTGCCCGGGAAACCCGCACTCCTGTTGGGCGCCTTTGACATCGCCAGTGTGGGATATGTCGCAGAGGAATTCTTCATCTCGGGGTCGGCATCGTCCTACGGTCCTGCGGCTGAACTCACCCCGGATGGCCGGTGGAGCGTGTCGCCGGCAGCAGCCGCCGACTACACCACCCGGATCGTGGCGTTGACCCCGTCGGATCTGGCCCGGTTCAACGGAACGGTGCTCGTCGAGTGGCTCAATGTCAGCGGCGGCATCGATGCACCTGCGGTCTGGATGATGGCGCACCGCGAAATGCTGCGCGCCGGTTATGCCTACGTCGCGGTTTCGGCGCAGCGCGTCGGCGTCGAGGGCGGCGAGAATCTCATGGGCATCGATATGTCACTCAAAAGCCAAGATTCACAGCGGTATTCCCCGCTGCATCATCCCGGCGACGCCCACGCGTACGACATCTTCTCCCAGGCCGGGCGGCTGGCACGCGACGAGGAAGTTCTGCGAGGGCTGCGCGCCGAACACGTCATCGCGCTGGGCGAGTCGCAGTCGGCGCTGTTCCTGACGACCTACATCAACGCCGTCGACCCCCTCGCCCAGGTGTACGAAGGCTTTTTGGTGCATTCGCGATTTGGGACCGCAGCCCCGTTGGACGGCGGCTCGATATTCGAAGCGCTGGAAAGCAACTCGTCGCAGGCGGTCGCGTTTCGTCCCGATCTGCGTGTACCGCTCGTCACGATCATCACCGAGACGGACCTGTTCGGTGGCCGTCGACAGGGCTACTACAGCGCGAGACAGCCTGATAATCAACGACTTCGGGTGTGGGAGATCGCCGGCACGGCGCATGCCGACAACTACACGATTCAGGTGGCACCGATCGATAGCGGGTCTGCAGCGTTGGCTGACGTCGTTGCGGCCTATGCGCCGACGAACATGCTGATGGGTCAGCAACTGGAGCATTGCATCAACTTCGCGCCGCAACACCACTACGTTCTGCAGGCGGCGTTGTCGCAGTTGGACAACTGGGTGAAAACTAAACGGCCCCCGCCCAGCGGCGCAACCATCGAACTGGACGGCGAGCAGCCTGTTCTTGACGAACACGGGCTCGCGCGGGGCGGCGTCAGGACACCGTGGGTGGACGTGCCGATCGCCCGCACATCCGGTGTCGGAGGCGAAGAGAGCACGATGTCGTCGATCTTCGGCTCGGGCGAACTGTTCGACGCCGCGACCGTGCAGCGGCTCTACCCAGGCGGGTTGGCGGACTACTTGAAGCGTTTCACCGCAGCACTGGACGATGCGATCCAGTCGGGCTTCCTGCTGGCCGCGGATCGCGACGAAATTCTTGAACTCGCCGCCGCGACTTTTCCCGGCTAGGACGACCTCAGAGTGGGGCGGCTTCGAGCGTCAGATTGAACAGGGCCCAAGCCATGCAGAACAAAAAGTTGAGCGTGACAAGGACCATGGCCACGAAGATCAGCGTGCGTGCGCCGCGGCGCTTCATCCGCCGGACTCGTGACCTGAACTGGTCGCGCTTGAACTGCGTCGCGATCAGCGCGAAGTTGAAATCTGCCACCTCGGCGTAGGCTGCCGGTGCACCCGCCAGCATCTGCCGAAGCCGATCGGGCGGGGTGGTGATGCCCACGCGTGCGAAGCGCCGACTGAGGCGTCGGGCCTGCCGACGGCCGACGATCTGACTGCCGACCCTCAACCGCTGGGGAAGATGCCCACGATCGTGCCCCCAGGGGGTCGACGGGGTCATCACACGGCGAAGTGTAGCCAGCGGTTCCGGAAGATCGGAAGTACTCGGCGAATGTGCGCAAAAAAAATCTGAATTGTGAGGCCATCCAACACCGATCGGCACGTAACTAGAACGTGTTACAGTTTGGCGGCATGAGCCGCAAACGCGTCGTAGTCGCGGGCTTGGGCGATGTCGGCATTCTCGCCGCGATCCGGCTCGCCAAACATTTCGACGTCGTGGGTATCTCGGTCAAACCAGGATTGGTCAGCGGCCAAGAACTCGGAGTCCGGCTGGCTCGTCCTCGCGACTGGGCCCGCGACTACTGGATCCCGTTCGACAGATTCCGTCGTCTGGATCCGGTACGAATCGTCCAGGGCTCCTTGACCGATGTCGATCTGGATGCCCGAACCGTCTCTGGCCGTGGCGACAACGGCGAAACGTTCGTCGAGGGATACGACGCGCTGGTCATCTCGACCGGGGTCAGCAACGGCTTCTGGCGCCGGCCGACCGTGCAGTCGGCCGCGGAGGTCGGCACCGATCTCAACGCCGCACACAATCGAATGGCTGCGGCGAAGTCAGTCATCGTGGTGGGTGGCGGCGCAGCCGCGGTCACCAGCGCCGTCAACCTGGCAACCACGTGGCCAGACAAGCGAATCGACCTGTACTTCCCCGGCGACCGGGCGCTGGGCGATTATCACCCGCGGATTTGGCGGCGCATCCACGGCCGGTTGACCGAGCTGGGCGTGGGCCTGCATCCGGGGCATCGCGCCGCGCTCGTCAATGGCTTCGCGGGCGACGAGATCACTAGCGGCGGCGTCGACTGGAGCACCGGGCAGCCGGCGTCCTCGGCGGACGCTGTGCTCTGGGCGATCGGGCGAGTCCGGCCCAACACCGACTGGTTGCCGCGCGAGCTGCTTGACGAGAGCGGCTTCGTCCGCGTGACACCGGAGCTTCGGGTGCCGGGGCATCGGGATGTGTTCGCGGCCGGCGATGTGGCGGCCAGCGACCCGTTGCGCAGCTCGGCCCGCAACCGCGGGGACGCGCTGGTGGCCCACAACGTCCGCGCCGAACTCGCCGGCCGACGCTTCCGCACGTACCGAGCGCCCGGCCGCCGTTGGGGCTCGATACTGGGTATTCAACCCAACGGCTTGGAGGTCTTCCTCCCGACCGGCCAGGCGTTTCGCCTGCCGTCATGGCCGGTCGAGCGCCTGGTGATGCCGTTAGTCGTGCGGCGGGGCATGTACGGCGGAGTCCGGGAAAACCACCCGGCGGTCTGAGGACCGCGAGGTCAGCCGCGCTTGCCGCGCACCCACTGGAACGTGCCCACGCTCTTGACGCGCACGCTGGTGAAGCCGTGCTCTTCCAGGATGTCGCCGACTTCGTCCTCGCCGAAAATGTGAGCTCCGCCGGTGGGCAGGGCCCGCCACAGATCGACCGGCGGACGCAGTGTCGGGACCATCACCGCCAGTCGACCGCCGGGCTTGAGCACCCGGGCGATCTCGGACAGCGCGGCCGCCGGATCCGGGATCAGCTGCAGCACCGCGATCGAGACCGCGGCGTCGACGGTCCCATCGCGCAACGGAAGTCGCTGCGCGTCCGCCCGCAAGAACCCAACCTGCGGACCCGCGGCCGCGCGTACCGCCCGCGCGAGCATCGCTTCGGAGATGTCGACGCCCAGTGCAAGGCCGTCGGCACCGGCGGCGTGAGCCAGCGACGTGGTGATGGAACCGGGACCCGAACCAACGTCCAATGCGACGCCGCCCTCCGGGATGTTCAGCCATTCGATGGGCAGTTGCCACGCGGCGATGAACCGGCGGGTCAGGGCCTGGGCGTTGTCGTAGAGGAAGGACCCGATCGGCGATGCCCACACCGCTTGGATAGCGCCATCGTTCTTGGCCACCTCGTCGTCCCCGTCGTCGACTGAGGCGCCGAGCAGGTCCAGGTAGCCGTTACTGACATCCGGCTCGCTCGGTGGGTCAACCAGCAGATCCAGCGCCCGACTCAGTGCGGGCGGCAACGTCGTGCTTACATCTGTCATGTGCGTTCCTTCGGCGAAATATCAAGTTTCACAGGCGTTTACGAATTGACAACCACGATTCGAAGACCCCGTTCTTTCGTCCGCAGCCTACGCCTGGGCACCCGACGCTTCCACCCGCCGAGGTAGCCGCCCCGGCGGCGGCGCTACTGTCGAATCGTGACTACACAATGGTCGCCGAGCCGACTCGGCAACCTGTCCGGCAAACGCATCATCGTGACCGGGGCTACCAACGGAGTGGGCCTCGGTACCGCGCGCCTTCTCGCGCAGGCGGGCGCGCACGTGATCCTGGCCGTCCGCAACACACAGTTGGGCGCAGAGCGAGCCGCCGAGATCGGCGGCTCCACGTCGGTCGCCAAGCTCGACCTCGCCGACCTCTCGTCCGTGCGGGCCTTCCCCGACCAGTTCGACGGCGACGTCGACATCTTGATCAACAACGCCGGAGCGGTCGTCCAGCATCGCACCGAGACGGTGGATGGCTTTGAAATGACCATGGGCACAAACTTTTTGGGCCCGTTCGCGTTGACTAACCTGATGTTGGAGCGGGTGCGCTCGCAGATCATCAACGTCGGATCCGACGCGCACAAGTCGGCGACACTGCGCCTGGACGACATGCACCTGCGCTCGCACAAGTGGACGGCGTATCCGGCGTACGCGCGTTCCAAACTTGCGGTGATGCTCTGGGGCCTCGAACTGGACCGTCGGTTGCGGGCGGCGCAGTCGCGGGTCACAACCCAGCTCACTCACCCGGGTTGGGTGTCGTCGAATCTTTCTCAAGTGTCGGACAAGCCAGTGATGGCAGGTTTTCATCGCGCAGTGACCGTGCTCGCGGACCGGTTCGGCAACGACATCGAGGAAGGCGCGGCGCCGACGCTGTACTGCATCAGCGAGCCGATTCCGACCGGCAGCTACGTGGGTGTCGACGGCCGACTCGGATTGAAGGGCGGCCCGGTGCTTATCGGCCGGTCGACTCTCGCGTGCGACTACGACACCGCCGCAAGGGTGTTCGAGTTCGGCGAAAAAGAAACCGGGACAAGCTTTCCGCTTTAACGGACCGTATTGCTATGTGGGAATCGCGAGGATTGCCACCGCGTCCCCACCGACCGAGACGCCGTCCGCGCCGATTCGCTCGATCAACCGTGCCCGCAGCTCGGTCGCTTTGTCGGCGGCGAGAATCAGCTGGTGGGAGAACGTGAACGCGATGTCGGCCCACTGCTGTGCGGAGTAGTGCAGGTCGTGCGGGTACTTCTGCTCGGTGACGGTGAACCCCGTCGCGGCAATCATGTCGATGACCTCGCCGGGATTCCCGTCGCCCCTGTGGGTTTCGACGTCCATGTAATCCCGGTAGATCGCTTCGAACTCGGCGCGCGTCGGATTGGTCGGCCGTAGCCGATTCCAAATCAGCGCCAGCTTCCCGCCGTCGTCGAGGATGCCGCGGATTTTAGGCAGCGCCACTGCCGGATCCACCCAGTGGAATGAGGCGGCGAATACCACCCGGTCGAATCGACGTCCCGCGGGATCCCAGTCTTCGAAGGTCGCGAGTTCAACGGGGATGCCTTTGGCCTGCGCGACGGCGGCCATCCGGGTGTCGGGTTCGACGGCGAGAACATCGGCGCCACGCTCGATCATCTGCATCGAGGCGATCCCGGTGCCGGCACCCGCCTCCAGGACGCGGTGCGCATCGGGAGCCAGCACATCGTCGATCAACCGGTCGGGATAGCGCGGACGATACGTGTCATAGTTCTGCGCTGCGCCTCCAAATGAGTTGGCGCGCTGGCGATTAGTGAATAAATTCAGTCGCGGTGGCATGTCGCCCAGGGTATCGACGCAACTTATGTCCCCGCTGTGAAGTCGCGTTGGCGGCACGACCTACTGTTTGACGTTCGCGAGCGATCGCTCGAGCGCGCACACCCACCAGTGGCCCGGCACACCTTTCAACTGGTGCTCGCCGCGGTCGGCGAACCGGTGCCGCGAGCCGGTGACGATGTCGCGAACCGTCGAAGACACCAGTACCTCGCTGGGCCCGGCCAGCGCCGCGACACGGGCGCCGATGTGAACAGCCATCCCGGCGACGTCGTCACCGCGCACTTCGACCTCGCCGGCGTGAATACCCACCCGAATCTCGATGCCGAGCACCCGGATCGCGTCGATGAGGGAGTCCGCGCACGCGATCGCGGCGCTTGGACTGGGGAAGGACGCGATGAATCCGTCACCCGCGGTGTTGACTTCGAAGCCGCCGAACCGTTCGAGTTCGTGCCGCACGATGGTGTCGTGGTTTTCCAGCAGGTCCCGCCACCGGCCGTCGCCGAGCAGGGCGGCACGCTCGGTCGAGCCGACGATGTCGGTGAACATGATGGTGGTGAGCACCCGCTCGGCGCCGAAGCCGCCTCGGACGCCGGTGACGAACTCCTCGATCTCGTCGAGCATCGGGGCGGTGTCGCCGACCCAGTACAAGGCGTCTGCGCCAGGCAGCTCGACGAGGTGTGCTCCGGCGATGTGCTCGGCGATATACCGGCCGTTGTCGGCGGGGCAGAACTCGCAGTCCTCGCGGTGTACGACGAGCGTCGGCGCGGTGATCCGAGCCAGGGTGTCGCGGACATCGCAGTGCCGGACGGTCAGGATGATCGCGCGGGCCATGCTGGGTGAAGCCGCCCGGTTTCCGGCCATGTCCCACCACGAGCGGAATGCCCTGTCGTCGACCATGCTGGGCGCGATGAAGCCGAGCATGTCGAAGCCCTGGTCAACGGCATCCGGCTCCATCGCCACCGTCGTGTAAGGGTCTTCCTCCTCGACGATGTCGAAGCCCATCGGATAGTCGGGCGCGCGAAGCGTCCGTGCTGCGCCGTTGACGATCACGAGGTTGTTCACCCGTTCGGGATAGTCGGCCGCCAGGATCAGTCCGGTCATCGAGGCGAACCCGGGGGCGAAAATCGTCGCCCGCTCGCATCCGATCGCGTCCAGCACCGATATGGCATCTTGTGCCCAGAACTTCGGGCCGATCACGTCTCGGGAAACGCGCGACGACATGCCGACCCCGCGCTGGTCGAGCCGAATCACCCGGCTGAAGGACGCCAGCCGCCGGTGAAAGCGGTACATCGACGGCTCGGCGTCGATGGTGTCGATCGGGATGGACGGGCCCGGAAGCACCAGCACGTCGTTCGGTCCATCGCCAAACGCCTGGTAGGCAATGTCGACCTCGCCGCAACTGGCGTAGCGAGTCCGCGGAAACTGCGCCACTGCTACAGGCTAGTTCAGGATGCCGACACGTTTACGAAGTCTTTGATGCGGTTACCGCATACCGGGCCCGCTGCCGCGAGTATGCAGGTAGCAGAAAGCGACGGAGAGGAACAGCGCATGCAGTTGTCGGGTAACACCGTTCTGGTTACCGGAGGTGGTACCGGAATCGGCCGGGGCCTCGCCGAGGCATTTCACCGATTGGGCAACAACGTCATCATCGCCGGTCGGCGCCACGACACGCTGGAAGCCGTCGCGAAAGCCAACCCGGGCATGCAATTCTTGTCGCTGGATCAAGGTGACTCCGCCAACATCCGGCGGTTCGCCATCGAGCTGTCCGACAACCACCCCGACCTCAACGTCCTGGTCAACAACGCAGGAATTCAGCGCGTCGAGGACCTCACCACTGGTAACCCCGGCACGGCCGAACAGACCCTTGCCGTCAATCTGCTCGGCCCTATCCGGCTCACCTCGGCATTGCTGCACTTACTGCTGGGCAGGCCGCGCGCGGCGATCCTCAACGTCACGTCCGGGCTGGCGTTCATGCCGAGCGCGCTCACGCCGACGTACTGCGCCAGCAAGGCAGCGCTGCACTCCTACACGCAGTCGCTGCGTTTTCAGCTGCGCGAGTCAGCGGTCCAGGTCGTCGAAATCATTCCGCCGCGAGTGCAGACAGCGTTGCAGGGCGATCGCGGATTCGACCCGCGGGGAATGCCTCTGGACGAATTCATCAGCGAGACCATGACACTGCTGCAAACCAAGCCCGACGCCGACGAGATTGTCGTGGAGCGAGCCAAGGGATTCCGCTTCGCCGAGCGGGACGGCGCGTTCGACGAGATCTACCCCGTCTTCAACGAGAAGATGACCGCTGACGCCGACTAGGGGAGCAGTGCCATCTCGCGGGCATTCTTGATCGCCGTGGCGACTTGGCGCTGTTGCTGCACGGTCAGACCGGTGACCCGGCGCGACCGGATTTTGCCGCGATCGGAGATGAACATCCGCAACCGGTTTGTGTCCTTGTAGTCAACTACGTTGACGCCCAGCGTTTTCAACAGATTCCGCTTGGCTGGCTTCGTCTCGGATGCAGGGGTGCGTCGGGTGCGCTTCGATTTCTTCGCCATCAGCGTTCCTCCCGGAAGTCGACGTGCCGGCGGACGACCGGGTCATACTTTTTCAGCGTGAGCCGGTCGGGGTCGTTGC
>NZ_DATNJW010000503.1:0-19860 GCF_035603715.1 Mycobacterium sp.
TTTTCGATGCTGGCGCTGTTGACCCGGCGGTGGGCGCTGGCCTGGGTTGCGCTGGCGGGATCCGCGGTGGCCAGCGCCGCCGGTTTGCTGGCCGTGTGGTCACGACAGACAGTATCCTCCGGGCACCCTGGTCCCGGTATCGGGCTGTTCGTCGCCTGGATCGCCATCATTTTGTTGACGTTCCACTGGGCGCGGGTGGTCTGGTCGCGCACGATCGTTCAGCTCGCTGCCGAAGAACAGCGCCGTCGAGCCGCCGCGCATCTGCAGGCCCGAACGTTGTTGGAAACCTTCGACGACCCTGACCGTGCCGAGCCGCCGAAGCCCAACGGCACGGCGCAGCCGCCGGCCTAGCGCTTACGGGTCAGCGCATCGGCTGCGGCCTCGGCCCATTGCCGCCACTGTTCGGCGTTGGCCTTGGCCTCTTCGGCTTCCTTGGAACGTCCTGCCGCCTCGGCTTTTTGGGCCTGGCGCTCGAATTGCTCGGCACGCTCCCGGAACTGCTCGGCGCGCGCCTGAGCTTGCGGGTCCGGGCCGGAAGGCTCGGCGGCGTCGCGAACCTTCTTCTCGACCGCACGCAGTCGACGCTCGAGGTCGGCCGACCGCTCCCGGGGAACCTTGCCGATCGCGTCCCACTTGTCGCCGATCGTCCGCAAGGCAGCCCTGGCTGCTTCGGGATTGCTGGTGTCGAGCTTTTCGGCCTCCGACAGCAGCGCCTCCTTCGCGGTGGCGTTCGCGACGAATTCGGCATCCCGCTCGGCGGTCGCGGCGTTGCGGGCCTTGAAGAAGGTGTCCTGGGCGGCTTTGAAGCGGTGCCACAGGGCGTCGTCGACATCGCGGGCCGCGCGTCCGGCCGCCTTCCAGTCGACCAGCAGCTTGCGGAACTCGGCGCTGGTCGCACCCCAGTCGGTGGAGTCGACGAGTTCTTCGGCTTTGACGCAGAGCTGTTCCTTGGCCTCGCGGGCACCTGCCCGATCGCGATCCAGTTCTGCGAAATGCGATCCGCGCCGTCGGTTGAACGTCTCTCGCGCCGCCGAATAGCGCTTCCACAGCGCATCGTCGGCTTTGCGATCGAGCCCCGTAATTGTCTTCCACTCGTCCAGGATCGAGCGCAACCGGTCGCCGGCGACTTTCCACTGCGTCGACGTGTTGGCAAGCTCCTCGGCCTCGACGGCGAGGGCTTCTTTACGCGCGGTTTGGGCAGCGCGATGCTCGTCGCGACGAGTGCGGTCGGCCGCGGCGGTGGCTTCGGCATGTTCGGCGATCCCGGCCAGCCGAGCGGCCAGCGCATCGACGTCTCCGAGCACGTTCGCGCTCGGCAATGTTTCGGCCAGGCCCGCGGCGGTGGCTTTGATCTTGCGTGCATCGCCGGTACCGGCGGCCAACCGCTCTTCCAGCAACGCGATTTCGGTGCTCAGGTCGTCGAAGCGGCGACCGAAGTGGGCGAACGCCGCTTCGTTGTCGCCCGCCTGCCAGGATCCGATGGTTCGCTCGCCGGCAGCGCTGATCAGCCACACCGTTCCGTCGTCATCCACCCGGCCGAATCGGTGTGGGTCACTGGCGGGCGCCGATGCCACCGGGTGTGGGTTGGGTCGGGGCGTCGGTTTGGGCCCGGGCCGCGGTCCGGGTCGCGGGGTGGGCCGGGGTTCATTGTGTGGCTCGTCAGGCGTCATGAGCTGCCGTTACCTACCCTTCGCGCGGTTATTGGCCGCGCACCTGCCGCGCATTGCGGCGCCGTCGACACGAGGTGCTTCTGTCAGCACCTCAACCAGTATTGAAGCAGCTTGTTCCACGACGTGGCCCGAGTTGGCAGCGCAGGCCTCGGCGTGAGCCGCGATTACCCCTCATTCGTGAAACAATTTGTGGCTCGAAGCGGGCAAATCATGGCGCTGACGCTGTGGGCCAGGGGGTCGGCCCGGCCGCTGAGCTGTAACCGACGCCCGGTTGCCAGTCGCCCTAGGCTGTAGACCAACTGGTTGTGAACGGGCGGTGAATGGTGTCGAAAGCGGACTATGCGGCGCTGATCGCGCTGTGCGCCGCTCTGGCGTCTGCGATCGGCGACGTGATCCGCCAGCGGTCGGCCCAGGAGATCACCGACAAGGAGGTCGGCCATCTGGAGCTCTTCCGTTTGTCGGTGCGCGACAGGCGGTGGTGGCTGGGCGCCGCCGGCGCGGTCGCGAATTACAGCCTGCAGGCCGGCGCGTTGGCGCTGGGATCCGTGATGCTGGTGACGGCGCTGCAGGTGACGTCGCTGCTGTTCGCATTGCCGATCTACGCGCGGCTGGCTCATCACCGGGTCACCCGGTCGGAGTGGGTGTGGGCGGTGCTGCTGGCTGCCGCATTGGCGGTCCTGGTCACTGTCGGTCACCCGAGCGCCGGCATCGACCGAGGTTCGCTGCAGACCTGGGTGGCGGTGGCCGTAGTGCTGGGTCCGATCTTGGTGTTGTGCGTGCTCGGTGCGCGGCTCTGGTCGGGCGGACCGGCCGCACCGGTGCTGTTGGCGGCGGTTGCTGGCTCGTCGCTGGCGCTGTTCGCGGTGCTGACCAAAGGTGCCGTCGAGGCGGTCGAAGGCGGCTTCGGGGCATTGCTGCGAGCACCCGAGGCCTACGCTCTGATACCGGCCGCGTTGGCGGGGATGATCTTTCAGCAGTCGTCGTTCCGTGCCGGTGCGCTGACCGCCTCGCTGCCGACAGTGACTGTGGCCAAGCCGGTGGTGGCGTCGCTGCTCGGGGTGCTGGTGCTCGGCGAGACGTTGCGCGTCGACGGCCCCGAATCGTTTGTGCTGATCGCCGCCGCGGTGGTGGTTGTCGTCTCGACCATTGCGCTGGCGCGTGGCGAGGCGGCCACCATGGCGGCCGGCGCTGGGCAAGACGTGGTCCTGCGTGACGAAGCGGTGCCGAATCGCTAGGTGCGACGCGCGGCGCAAGGGTTTTCATAGCGCACGTCAGTACGGTGGCGTGGAAGATATCTGCAAGGAGGGGTAGGTCGTGCCGAAGTCGGATCTCGCTGTGCTGCTGGCACTGGCTGCCGCGTTCGCATCGGCGCTCGGCAACGTGGCGAGGCAGCGGTCCGCTCACGAGGTCACCGACGGACGGGTCGGCTACCTCGCGTTGTTTTTCATGTCGTGGCGCAATCGCGATTGGCGGCTCGGAGCTGTGGCGGCGGTCGCCAACTACGGCCTACAGGCCGGGGCGCTGAGCCTCGGATCGGTGATCCTGGTGACCGGGCTGCAGGTCACGGCATTGTTGTTCGCTTTGCCGCTCTACGCCCGGATGACTGGGGCTCCGGTGACCAAGTGGGACTGGAGTTGGGCGGCGATATTGGCCACTGCGCTGGCCGTCGTCGTCACCGTCGGCAATCCGGTGGCAGGATATTCGCGGGCCCCGCTGCACACGTGGCTGTTGGTTGCCGCTATCGCGGGGCCGTTGGTTGGTTTGTGTCTGTTGGGGGCGCGACTCTGGCCGGATGGGGCGATCGCAGCGGTGCTGCTGGCCGCGGTGTCCGGTGCGTCGCTGGCGCTGTTCGCGGTGTTGGTGAAGGGCGCCGTCGACGCGGCCAAGGGCGGCATCGTCGCGGTCCTGGCCGCTCCCGAGCTGTATGCCTGCATCGGCGCCGCGATCGCCGGCATGGTATTCCAGCAGTCGGCCTATCGGGGTGGTCCGCTCAATGCCTCGATGCCGACGATGACGGTGGCCAAGCCGACGGTCGGCGCGCTACTGGGTGTTTGTGTGCTCGGCGAAACGGTGCACCCGGGCGACGAGACGGTGTTCGTCCTGGCCGCCGCGGTCGTCGTGATGGTGGTCGCGACCGCGGCACTGGCCCGCGGAGAAGCCGAAACGGTGGAAGCCCACACCGACTCTTTCGCCGCCTTGCCCGCGACCCGTTAGTTTGATGGCGTGTTGAGCGCCATCGCGATCATCCCGTCGGCGCCGGTGCTGGTGCCCGAGCTCGCCGGCGCTGCGGCGGACGAGGTCGCCGAGCTTCGGGCGGCCATGGTCGCCGCCGTCGTCACGCTGCCGCCGCGCTGGATCGCGGTCGGGGTGGGCGGCTCTGACGGCGTGGTCGGCCCGGAGGCCGTCGGGACGTTCGCGGGATTCGGTGTCGACGTGCCGGTACGGCTTTCGCCGCAGGCCACCGGGCAGCCGGTCGAGCTGCCGTTATGCGCGCTGATCGCCGGCTGGATTCGGGCTCAGGCTCAGCCGGAGACAGCGGTGCAGGTCCGGGTCTACGCCGAGGGCCACGACAGCGCGACCGCGGTCGACCTGGGCAGGCAGTTGCGCAACGAAATCGACCAGACCACCGAGCCGACCGGGGTGCTGGTCGTCGCCGACGGCGCAAACACCTTGACCCCGTCGGCCCCCGGCGGTCACCAGCCCGCCGACGTCGATGTGCAGCGCGCCCTGGACGACGCCCTGGCCAGCGGCGATCTGGCCGCGTTGACCCGGCTGCCCGCGCAGGTTCGTGGACGGGTGGCCTTCGGCGTGCTGGCCGGTCTGGCTGAGCCGGTACCGCGATCGGCCAAGGAGCTCTACCGTTCGGAGCCTTACGGCGTCGGGTACTTCGCCGGCGTCTGGCAGCCGTGAGGCCATTGGCGATCGTCGGGCCGACCGGTACCGGCAAATCGCAGCTGGCCCTTGAGGTCGCAGAGCGGCTCGGCGGACAGACCGGCGCGGAAATCGTCAACGCCGACGCGATGCAGTTCTACCGCGGGATGGACGTCGGCACCGCAAAACTGCCCGTCGCACATCGCCGCGGCATCCCTCATCACCAGCTCGATGTCCTCGACGTCACCGAGACCGCGACCGTCGCGCGCTACCAGCGGGCCGCCGCCGCCGACATTCAGGCGATCGCCGACCGGGGAAGCGTTCCGGTGCTGGTGGGCGGGTCGATGCTGTACATCCAATCGCTGCTCGACGAATGGTCGTTCCCGGCGACCGATCCCGCGGTACGCGCGAAATGGGAACAGCGGCTTGCCGAGGTCGGCACCGGCGGCCTGCACGCCGAACTGGCCGATCGCGACCCGGCGGCCGCCGCGTCGATCCTGTCCACCGACGGGCGACGGATCGTGCGGGCGCTGGAGGTGGTGGAGCTCACCGGCCAACCGTTCGCGGCGTCGGCACCCGTCATCGGCGCACCCCGCTGGGACACCGTGATCATCGGATTAGATTGCGACACAGAGCTTCTAGACGAGCGACTAGCGCAGCGCACCGATTCGATGTTCGCCGAAGGCCTGGTCGACGAGGTGACCAGATTGCTCGGCCGTGGCCTGCGCGACGGCGTCACCGCGTCCCGGGCGCTGGGCTATGCGCAGGTTCTCGCCGACCTCGATGCGGGCGGAGACGGCGACGCGGCCCGCGAGCCGACGTTCATCGGCACACGCCGCTACGTGCGACGGCAGCGGTCGTGGTTTCGCCGCGATCACCGGATCCACTGGCTGGATGCGACCGCGGCCGGGAACGCCGACGCGGCGTTACGAGCGTGGCGGCACGTATCCTGAGCAGGTGATCCGCTTCGCCAAAGGGCATGGCACCCAGAACGACTTCGTCGTGCTGGATGACCCGGATGCCGCGCTGACGCTGACGCCGGCGGTGGTGTCGGCGTTATGCGACCGGCGCCGCGGCCTTGGCGCCGACGGCGTGCTGCGAGTCACCACGGCGGGGGCGGCGCTGGCCGCGGGCGTGTTCGACCGGGCGCCCGACGGTGTCCACGCCGACGACTGGTACATGGACTACCGCAACGCCGACGGCTCGATCGCGCAGATGTGCGGCAACGGCGTGCGGGTGTTCGCGCACTACCTGCGGGCCAGCGGGGTGGAAAGCCGCGATGAATTCGTCGTCGGGTCACTGGCCGGGCCGCGCCCGGTCGTCTTGCACCACATCGATGCGACCAACGCCGACGTGAGCGTCGACATGGGCAAGGTCAACCTGCTCGGGCCCGGGCAGGCTGTGGTGGGCGGCCACACGTTCAGCGGGTTGGCGGTCGACGTCGGCAACCCGCATCTGGCCTGCGTCGACCCTGAGCTCACGCTCGAGGCGCTGGCGGCGCTAGATGTTGCGGCGCCGGTCAGCTTCGACCACGGCCAGTTCCCGGACGGCGTGAACGTCGAGGTGTTGACCGCCCCGGCCGACGGCGCAGTGAGCATGCGGGTCCATGAGCGGGGAGTGGGCGAAACCCGTTCCTGCGGAACAGGAACCGTCGCCGCTGCCGTCGCCGCGCTGTCGCATGCCGGCGCGACCAGCGGCACCCTGACCGTGCGGGTTCCCGGCGGCGATGTCGTCGTCACCGTGACCGAAGCCACCAGTTACCTGCGTGGACCGTCGGTGTTGGTGGCCCGCGGTGAACTCAGCGAGGAATGGTGGGGGAGCGCGCTGCGTTAAATGGGATGCACGCGGCGGCTTCGGCGTGCACCATTTGTAATTGCCTATGACATATCCTGACTTACCCAAATCCCACTGGCCTGAACACGACTTGCCCAGTACGGGAGAGCTCGACCTGGATGACCGCGCTGCACTGCGCCGCGTCGCCGGGCTATCCACCGAACTCGCCGACATCTCCGAGGTCGAGTATCGACAGCTGCGCCTCGAGCGGGTGGTGCTGGTGGGCGTGTGGACCGACGGCAGCGCCGCCGACGCCGATGCCAGCCTCGCCGAGTTGGCGGCGCTCGCCGAGACCGCAGGGTCGGAGGTGCTCGAGGGCATGGTCCAGCGGCGCAGTAAGCCCGATCCCTCGACCTACATCGGGTCGGGCAAGGCGGCGGAACTGCGTGACGTGGTGACGGCGACCGGCGCCGACACCGTCATCTGCGACGGCGAGCTGTCCCCGGCGCAGCTGAACGCGCTGGAAAAGGCGGTCAAGGTCAAGGTCATCGATCGCACCGCGCTGATCCTCGACATCTTCGCCCAGCACGCCACCAGCCGGGAAGGCAAAGCGCAGGTATCGCTGGCGCAGATGGAATACATGCTGCCGCGACTGCGCGGCTGGGGTGAGTCGATGTCGCGGCAGGCCGGTGGTCGTGCCGGCGGCAGCGGCGGCGGTGTGGGTCTGCGTGGTCCCGGTGAGACCAAGATCGAAACCGACCGGCGACGCATCCGCGAGCGAATGTCCAAGCTGCGCCGCGACATCAAGGATATGAAGCAGGTCCGAGACACCCAGCGCAGTCGCCGGGTCCGCAGCGACATACCGTCCATCGCGATCGTCGGCTACACCAACGCCGGCAAGTCCAGTCTGCTGAACGCGTTGACCGGGGCCGGGGTGCTGGTGCAGGATGCGCTGTTCGCAACCCTGGAACCCACGACTCGCCGGGGCGAATTCGATGACGGACGGCCGTTCGTGGTCAGCGACACCGTCGGTTTCGTGCGGCACCTGCCGACCCAGCTCGTCGAGGCGTTCCGCTCGACGCTTGAGGAAGTGGTCGGCGCGGATCTGCTGGTGCACGTCGTCGACGGCTCCGACGTCAACCCGCTGGCTCAGATCAGCGCGGTGCGCCAGGTGATCTCCGAGGTTTTCGCCGACCATGACAGCGGCCCGGCGCCGGAACTGATCGTCGTCAACAAGACCGATGCCGCCGGCGATCTGGGGCTGGCCAAGTTGCGGCGTGCGCTGCCCGGGGCGATGTTCGTCTCGGCTCGCACCGGCGACGGTGTCGAGGCGCTGCGCCGTCGGATGGCCGAGCTGGCCGCACCGACCGACACCGCTGTCGACGTCGTGATTCCTTACAACCGTGGCGATCTGGTGTCGCGCGTGCACGCCGACGGCCGGGTCCAGGAAACCGAGCACATCAGCGACGGCACCCGGATCAAAGCGCGGGTGCCGGTTGCGCTGGCCGCGAGCCTGCGCCAATTCTCGGCGACCTGACGAGGGTTCTCGTCAAGCCGAGAGTGTCGCGTCGATGGCGGCGACCAGTGCGACGTCGTGGTGCTGGGTGGGCACGCCTTGGGCCTGCGACGACCCGTGATAGTCCAGCGACCCGAAGAGTGCTGCCGCCGTGAGGCCGGCGGCCACTATGAGTGTTCGTTTGGTTGCGGAGCGCATGGTTCCCTTCCCCGTTAAATGATGTGGGCTGGCGGCGTGATTGCCACCGGAGTCATCCCAAATGCGCCACCGCAGCGTGTGATGAACTTCAGGCTGCGTCGTCGACCGGCCATGGCCCCCGTCCTCCCCATCGGACACCTGAACATTCTCAGGCGTAATAAAGCTATCCCTTGGAGTTTGAGCCAGCGCGGAAACGGCCGAAATTTTGAAATCTTTTTTGTGCGCGTAGAAGTGCTGTTCACAAGTTTCTTTGAGGCTGAAAATAAATCGATCTTGAATTTCTGGTTTTCGCAGAATAAATCAAGTTTGTGACGTGCTGTCGGAAATAACAGAAAGCGCCGGAGCCCCCAGCTCCGGCGCTTCTGTTGGTTCTTTTGTTAGAGGAGACCGCTGAGCAGATCGGTGACCAACGTGCCGAGGTCTCCAGTGAGGAGGTTCAGGCCATCGCCGGCGGTGCCGCCGGTCAGGTCGCCGAGCAGAGTTGTCAGGATGTCGGTGCTGCCCAAGTCGAGGCTGCCCAGGTTGGTGGTCAGGTCGGCCAGGTAACCCTGGAAATCACCCACCGCGAAGGCGTAGTCCGCGTTGGCGATGGACGTCAGGTCCGTATCGAAGGTCGATGAACCCAGGGCGCTTTCGAGCCCGGACAGTGTGACGCCGGAGTCCGCGGGGATCGAAGGCCCAGGGTTATCGGTCAGGTCGGCCAGAATCGCCGTCTGCGAAGCCAACTGGCTGACACCCAACAGCTGGTTCAGCTGGTCTTCCGAGGCCAGGCCGTCGATGAACAGCGCCTCGGAGAACCTGCTCTCTGCGCCATTGAAAACGCCGCTGAACACGGGCATCGCACCATCGGTGTCGAGTAGCAGATTGGCTTCGGTGGTGCCGAGCGCCGTTTGCACCGAGGTGTACAGCTGGTCTTCGAGTCCGTTGGCCCCCAACAGCTCATTGAAGAGCGTGGTGTCGAAGGTGGTCTCGGGGGTCAGAATGTCGCTTGCGTCAACCAGCGCGACGTCGTGGTGCCGGACCGGAACGCCCTGCGCCTGAACGGTTCCGTGATACGGCAGCGACCCGAAGAGTCCTGCGGCCGCCAGCGCGGCTGCGGCGACGAGTGTTCGCTTGGTTGCGGCGTGCATGGGTTTCCTTTCCCCGGAACTGATTTGGGCTTTCGGCGCGATTGCCACGGGCGTCATTCCGAACGTCAATCCAGCGCCGCGGGCGAGGCTCAACGCTTCGCCGCTCCGCCGACTGGCCACGGCCCCGCCCTCCCCTTGGGACACCTGAGAGTCCTCAGGTGGATTTAAGTTACCGCCGATGGTTTGGATGGGTAAAGGAAATACTCGACAAACTTTTGGACTTTTTTCAATAGTCTATTGATGCTGGTGGAAGGGATTTCCGGAGGTGTTTGAGGAATCGTTTCCTCACTAACTTAACGTCAGTAACAATACTCAGCGCTCACTTATCCAGACATTTAATCCAGAATTTCGGACGATTACGCCAGTTCGTAGACGTCCTCGGCGGGTGTCTCCAGCATTCGCTGCGCGAGTTGGGCTTTCAGTTGGTCGAGGTGAGCCTCCTCGGCATGGTTGCGTTCGGCCTTGCCGGCCAGCTCGAAGAATTCGGCGGTAATGAATCCGGGCCGCAGCAACAGCGTCGCCGCCCGGCCGCCGAGGACGACCTGGAAGACGAAGCTCTGCAGTAGCCGACCGCGATCGGGCCGCGCCAGGGCCGGATCGACGGTGTAACGACCGTCGGTCACCGCACGAGTGACGGCTTCGAAGCCGTCGCGGGCCCCGGGTCCCGCAAAGGCGGTCCGGATGACGATTGACCGCCGTTGCGGCGGTTGGTTTCCGGATAGCGCCGCGAAGGCGCGCTGCATCACCTTGAATGCGCTGGCAACGCCCGCCGGGGAGTGCGGCCCGGCGTAACACAGCATGTCGGTATAGGAGAACTCGAGAAGCTGTCCGAGTTCCTGCACCAGGATCCTCTCGTCCATGCGCTGACTCTAGGCCGCGACGAGACGCCACGGGCCTACCAACCATCCGGTTGGTATATCTTGGGCGACAGTGTTCCCAACCCGCCGGAGGTCATCATGGGTAGCGCCGTCAAATACCAACGCACGCTGTTCGAGCCCGAACACGACTTGTTCCGCGAGTCCTACCGGTCATTCCTGGAACGCCACGTCGCGCCGTATCACGACGAGTGGGAGAAGGCGAAGATCGTCGACCGAGGCGTGTGGCTGGAAGCCGGCAAGCAGGGGTTCCTGGGAATGTCGATTCCCGAGGAATACGGCGGCGGCGGAAACTCCGACTTCCGCTACAACGCGATCATCACCGAAGAGACCACCTACGGCCGGTTCAGCGGCATCGGGTTCGGCCTGCACAACGACATCGTGGCGCCCTACCTGCTGAGCCTGGCCAATGAGGAGCAGAAGCAGCGCTGGCTGCCCAAGTTCTGCACGGGCGAGATGATCACCGCGATCGCGATGACCGAGCCGGGTACCGGCAGCGACCTGCAGGGCATCAAGACCCGGGCGGTCAAGCAGGGCGACCACTACATCCTCAACGGCTCAAAGACGTTCATCACCAACGGGATCAACGCCGACCTGGTGATCGTGGTGGCTCAGACCGACCCCGACAAAGGTGCACAAGGCTTTTCGCTGTTGGCCGTCGAACGCGGCATGAAGGGATTCGAGCGGGGCCGGCACTTGGACAAGATCGGCCTGGATGCGCAGGACACCGCCGAACTGTCTTTCACCGATGTCGAAGTGCCCGCCGAGAACCTGCTGGGCGACGAGGGCAAGGGCTTCATCTACCTGATGCAGAATCTGCCACAGGAGCGAATCTCGATCGCGATCATGGCCGCTGCTGCCATGGAGCAGGTGCTGGAGCAGACCATTCAATACACCAAGGAGCGCAAAGCCTTTGGCAAGCCCATCGGCAGTTTCCAGAACAGCCGGTTTTTACTCGCCGAATTGGCCACTGAGGCCACGGTGGTGCGGATCATGGTCGATGAGTTTGTCGCGCTGCACCTCGAGGAGAAACTCACCGTCGAACAGGCCGCGATGGCCAAGTGGTATGCCACCGAGAAGCAGGTGCACTTGATCGACCGCTGCCTGCAGCTCCACGGCGGTTACGGGTACATGCGCGAATACCCGGTTGCACGTGCATATCTCGACGCGCGGGTGCAGACGATCTACGGTGGCACCACCGAGATCATGAAGGAAATCATCGGCCGCAGCCTCGGCGTCTAGCCGCGGCAGTGCGTCGGGAGCAAAGTAGTTTCGCTCTCGGGCGTCGCTACGCGGTAGTAATTGCTTGACGGCATTCGTGTGTGTGTCGGATCGCCGGGTCGTCGAAAAGAAGCCGAACTCCCCACCCAGCGATAAATGCTTCTTTCCGACGTGGCACGGAAAGATTCGCTCCCAGCGACCGAAATCGGGGCACGGAAGCCTAAAACTGAACGAGCAGAATGCGACACCACCTGCGTTGTGGTGAATAATTCGGCGTCGACGGGATATCTATTCCGTAGTGTCTTCGTATGACTTCGCACGCGTCGTCGCCCACAGCAGAGTTGCGGCGGGCCCGCCGGGCGATTGAGACTGGCGTTCCAGGCTTCGTACTGGGCGGCCGCGGGGAGGGCGGGATGACAAGGCAGCAAGCACGATCGGGCGCCGTCGCGCGCGCCGCGCGTGGTCTGGCGGCGCTGGTCGCAGGATTGACGTGCATGGCGCTGCTGACGCCCGTCGCGGCGGCATCCCCAATCGGCGACGCTGATAATGCGATCACCGCGGCCTGGAAGGATGCCGGCGGCGACA
The DNA here is from genome assembly GCF_035603715.1 of Mycobacterium sp. Classification (GTDB taxonomy): domain Bacteria; phylum Actinomycetota; class Actinomycetes; order Mycobacteriales; family Mycobacteriaceae; genus Mycobacterium. Next base: position 11,840 of record NZ_DATNJW010000503.1, read on the forward strand.
ATTCGGATCTGGGCGCCAAGCAAGGTGATTGCTACGTCGCTGGTCAGGGATTTGCTCAGGACTTCGTGCACGGCAAGATGTTCTTCACTCCGGCCACCGGCCCCAGGTCGATGATGGGCGCCGTTCTGGACAAATACGAAGCCCTGGGTGGCCCGGCGGCCTCGGATCTCGGCTTCCCGACGGCTAACGAAGTCCGCGGTCTGGCCGGTCCCGACAGTCGGGTCAGCACCTTCTCGGCCAGCGACAAGCCGCTGATCTACTGGACCGCCGATCACGGCGCGTTCGTCGTGCGCGGTGCGATCAACGCCGCATGGGACAAACTGGGCAGCTCCGGTGGCGCCCTGGGCGTGCCGACCGGCGACGAGACCTTCGACGGCGAACTCGCCACCCAGGCGTTCAGCGGCGGCAAGGTGTCCTGGAACCGGCTCACCAAGGCCTTCACCACCGTCCCGCCCGATCTGGCGAGCAAGCTCACCGACCTGCAGGTACCCGTCGATCCGACGGCGGACATCAACATGGCTTGGCGGGCGGCCGGCGGGCCATCTGGGCCGCTCGGCGCCAAACAGGGCGATCAGTATCCAGCGGGTAACGACGGACTGGCCCAGAACTTCGCCGGAGGCAAGATCTTCTTCAGCCCCGCCAGCGGCGCCAACGCCATCGAGGCCGACATTCTGACCAAATACGAGTCGCTCGGTGGGCCGGGCGGTGACCTCGGTTTCCCGATCGCCAACGAGGCCGATGGCGGGCTCAAAACGGCCAGCAAGATCAGCGCGTTTTCCGCCGTCGACAAGCCGGTGATCTTCTGGACCGCCGACCACGGCGCATTCGTTGTCCGCGGGGCCATCAAAGCCGCGTGGGACAAGCTTCTCGGAGCGACCGGCAAGCTGGGCGCGCCGCTCAGCGATCAGACCGTCTCCAAGGACGTCGTCACGCAGAAGTTCGCCGGTGGCCAGATCGCCTGGAACAAGACGAAGAACTCCTTCACGACTGCACCGGCGAACTTGGCATCGGCGTTGGCCGGTTTGCAAGTGCCGGGTCAGAAGACGCCGGCCAACGCGGCGTCGCCCGGAGGTAAGGCTAATTGGCTGACCGCGCATTGGTGGTGGTTGCCGGCCGGTCTTGGCGCGCTTTTGTTGATCGGCTTGGTGGCGTTTTTGCCGCGATGGTGGCGTCTGCGCCGTGCCGCTAAGCGCGACCGCACGGCCCAAGCCGGCGCCTCGGATGAACCCAGTTACGAGCCCGCCACCGAGTCTGTCGCGCGGTGGTCACCGGAGGCAGATGCCGATCTGGCGTCGTCGACCTTGTCCGAGGAGCGCCGGCCGATACGTCGGACCGTGCGCATACCCAGTCAGCCGAGCAGTGAATGGATGCCGCCGGACCACAAGAGTTTGGTGGACGAGCTCCTCGAGGACGAAACCCAAACTCCCGACGAGGTTTCCGGTTTCGCCGCTTTCGGCCGCGATGTCCACGCGGAACGCGGCCAGGACGTCCATGAGGACGTTGACCACGATGTCCACGAGGAACATGGCCAGGACGTCCATGAGGACGTTGACCACGATGTCCACGAGGAACATGGCCATGACGTCCACGAGGTCTTCGACGAGGATCCCGATAACGTAGACACGGATCCAACCGGGATTCCGCTAGTGGATGACGGCCGAGGCGGCCGGCACGCTGCGTCCAACGCCGACGACGATGACGCTCAAGTCACCGACGCCGTGCCGATACCGCGAATTGCACCCGGGCAGTTGGCAATCCATCTTCCGATGGACGACCCGTATCAGGTGCCCGACGGATATCCGGTCAAGGCACATGCGAGCTCCGGCCTCTACTACATGCCTGACAGCGCCCTGTACGACGAGACCATGGCCGAAATTTGGTTCGCCAGCGAGGAAATCGCGCAGGCCAACGGATTCCACAGGGCCGGGTAGCCGACCGGGCCGCAGCGGCGTCAGATCTTGCGGATCACCGTGACGACCTTGCCGAGCACGGCAGCGTCGTTGCCCGGGATGGGGTCGAAGGCGGGATTGTGTGGCATCAGCCAGACCTGGCCGCCGGTGCGCTTGAACGTCTTGACGGTGGCTTCGCCGTCGATCATCGCCGCCACGATGTCGCCGTTGTCGGCAACATTCTGCTGACGGACCACCACCCAGTCGCCGTCGCAGATCGCGGCGTCGACCATGGATTCACCAACCACCTTGAGCAAGAACAGTGCACCCTCGCCGACGAGTTCGCGCGGTAGCGGGAAGACGTCTTCGACGGCTTCCTCGGCCAGGATCGGGCCGCCGGCCGCGATGCGTCCCAACACCGGCACGTAGGTGGGTTCCGGCAGTGCGTCCGACCCGGCGACGTCGGTGAGCACCGTCGGCTTCGAGGCGTCGTCGGATGATCGGACATCGACGGCGCGCGGGCGGTTCGGGTCCCGGCGGAGGTAACCCTTTTTCTCCAGTGTCCGCAGTTGATGAGCCACCGAGGACGTCGACGTCAGGCCGACGGCATCGCCGATCTCACGGATGCTCGGCGGATATCCGCGACTGGTGACCGACGCTCGAATCACGTCGAGAATGGTGCGTTGACGCGGTGTCAGTGTTGATTCCGCAGATCGCGAGGGGCGGTCGGAGTCGGCGTCCGGTGTATCGCTATCGCTCATATGGCCGAATGTAGCCGGATTTCGGCAAGATATCAAACATGTGTTCGAGGTATGTCGCGTGTTGCTGGTCCGGCGGCCGGCGAAAGCTGTCGGTGGCGGGTTCTATCGTCTGCATCGTGTGCAACAGTTCGATCACATGTTCGGTTTTCGAACACACTATCGATTATGCTTCGAACAAGTGATCGACTACAAGCCGACTGGAGGAACGCACATGATGCCCATCGAGACGATCTCGCCGAACGCGCCGACCCGAGTTCGGCCGATTCAGGTCCGCCCGCCCGCCCGGCGCGGGGGACACCGTGGTCCGCAGCCGTGCCGGCCGGTGGTGGCGCCTCCGCGTTACCGCGGCACCGGAGTCTTGATGTCGACGGCGTCGCATCGGCCTCGCCCGATCACCCCGGCGACAACCGTCGCGCTGGCTCTGGTGGCGGCTGGGATCACGGTGTGGCTCGGGTTTGTGGCGCACTTTGGCGGCATGTTGCATGCCGCCCCCGAGAAGGCGGCAGTTCAGATGCCCGACCGGCTCGCCGTGGTGCGGGTCGAGCCCGGGGAGACATTGCAGCGCCTGGCCGCTCGGGTGGCGCCGGATGCGCCGACCGGTCAGGTCGCGGCGCGGATCCGCGAGCTCAACGAGCTCGACTCGTCGGCGGTCACCGCGGGCCAGACGCTGATCGCCCCGGTGGGCTGAGTCATTTACCAGGCGCGACATCCGGCGGCGCTAGGCCTGCAGCCGTGCACGCAGGTACGCTCGTGGTGGCTTGGGACACCCCGAAGTCAGTGCGGCGAAGGAGCGGCCATGCATTGTCCGTTCTGCCGGCACCCCGATTCCCGAGTCGTCGACTCCCGCGAGACGGACGAGGGCCAGGCCATCCGCCGCCGCCGCTCGTGCCCGGAGTGTGGTCGCCGATTCACCACTGTCGAAACCGCAGTACTGGCCGTCGTCAAGCGCAGCGGTGTGACCGAGCCATTCAGCCGCGAGAAGGTGATCAGCGGGGTGCGCCGGGCATGTCAGGGCCGTCAGGTCGACGACGACGCGCTGAACTTGCTGGCCCAGCAGGTCGAGGATGCGGTAAGAGCCGGGGGATCACCGGAAGTCCCCAGTAACGAAGTCGGCCTTGCGATCCTGGGGCCGCTACGCGAACTCGATGAAGTCGCCTATCTGCGATTCGCCTCGGTGTACCGGTCTTTCGAGTCTGCAGAGGATTTCGAGCGCGAGATCAAGACGCTGCGTGCCCACCGCAAGGTGCCCGCTTCCGGTTGACCGGCGCGTCGTAGGGTCAGGGCATGACGCAAGTTCTGCAGACCCAGGTTTGTGTCGCCGGCGGCGGCCCCGCGGGCATGGTGCACGCTCTGCTGCTGGCCCGCGCAGGGATCAACGTTGCCGTGTTGGAAAAGCACAATGACTTTCTGCGCGACTTCCGCGGCGACACCGTACATCCCAGCACGCTCCGGGTCATGGACGAACTGGGGTTCATCGACGAGTTTCTGCGTCTCCCGCACACCAAAGTCACGCGCTTGGCTTTCAACACCGACGGGACGCTCCGAACTTTCGGAAACTTCAGCGCACTCTCGCGGCTCGGTTTCAAGCAGCCTTACATCGCGCTCATGCCGCAGTGGGACTTCCTGGACTTCCTCGCCGAAAAGGCCAGTGCGTACCCGGAATTCACCTTGCTCCGCAATGCCGAGGTGACGGATCTGGTCTTTGACGGCGACCGCGTCGTCGGCGTGCGCACCCCGGAACTCGAGGTGCGTTCCGACCTTGTGATCGGCGCTGACGGACGCAAATCCGCGGTGCGCGCCGCGGCCGGTCTGCAGATCGGGAGCGCGAACTCGCCGATAGACGTCTTGTGGTTCCGGCTGAACTGGCGTCCGGGTGACCCTGAAGAACTCGTCGGGGTGGTCCGCAAGGGTCTGATGATGGCCATGATCTATCGGGGCGACTATTGGCAAATTGCCTACGTCATGCCCAAGGGTGCGAACCCCCAAGGCGGCTCGCTGGAGGCGTTCAAAGAGCGGCTGGTTTCCGTGCAGCCTGAGTTGGCTGAACACGTCAAGGACTTGCACTCGTGGGACGACACCAGCCAGCTCGATGTGCGGGTGGATCGGCTGAAAACCTGGTGGCGCAAAGGTGTGTTGTGCATCGGCGATGCTGCACATGCGATGTCGCCGGTTGGTGGGGTCGGCATCAATTTGGCGGTCGCCGACGCGGTGGCGGCGGCGAACATCCTGTGTGGTCCGTTGCGTGAAAACCGGTTGACCGAAGCCGATCTCGCGAAGGTGCAGCGCCGTCGTGAGCTGCCGGCCAGGATCATTCAGGCCGGTCAGGTATTCGTGCAAAACAACGCGATCGAACCCAACTTGGACGGTGACCTGTCGCCGATCCGAGTTCCGAAGATCGTCGGACGGGGACCGCTGCAGTTCATCCCGCCGATCATCGTCGGCCGGGGCTTTCGTCCCGAGCACGTCCGCACGCCCGACGTACACGCCGCATAGCCCGCATCGTGGTCGCCGTGCCGGGGCCGGACTAGGCTGACCGAATGCCACCTGAGCTGCACCCCAACCTGCAAGCGCTGGCACCGTTGCTCGGGGTATGGCAGGGGAGTGGATCCGGTGAGTACCCCACGATCGAGCCATTCGACTACCTGGAAGAAGTCACGTTCTCTCATGTGGGCAAACCGTTTCTGGTCTACGGACAGAAAACCAAAGCGGCAGCCGACGGGGCGCCGCTGCACGCCGAGACGGGGTATCTTCGCGTACCGCGATCCGGTCAGGTCGAGCTCGTGCTGGCCCACCCGAGCGGCGTCACTGAAATCGAAGTCGGGACCTACACGGTCGACGGCGCCACGATCGACCTCGAGATGACGACGACACAGGTCGGTCTGACACCGACCGCCAAAGAGGTGACCTCGCTCGGCAGGCGCTTCCGGCTCGACGGCGACGAGCTGTCGTACTCGCTGCAGATGGGCGCGGTCGGACAACCGATGCAGCATCACCTTGGCGCGGTGTTGCGCCGCAAAGACTCTGCGCTTCGCTCGACAACCTGAGGAGGCCACACCGTGGATGTCGAAAACCATATCTACCCAACCCGTTCCCGCGTCGAAGCGCTGATCGCGGATGCCTCTGACACGCCCGTCGTGATGCTCAACCTGCTCAAATTCCGGGCGAAGGCGGTCTATTCGGACGGACGCGCCAGCGATCTGACCGGTCGTGAAGCGTACGACCTCTACGGCGCGGCGATGCAGAACGTCATCGAACGCAACGGCGGGCGAGTGGTGTTCGGCGGCGATATCGCGTCCCTGGTGATCGGCGAGGTCGACGACGTCTGGGACACCTGCGTGCTGGTCGAATATCCCTCCGCCGCATCGTTTGCGACGATCGTGACGTCCCCCGAAGTGACGGAGATCGGCATCCACCGCGCCGCCGGGCTCGAGGGTCAGCTGCTGATCCGCCTCACGCCGTCGTTGACCACGCGACCGCCGACCTGAACCCAGCCCTGCGGGCTCCACGTTGTCTCGATCAGCGATCCCTTGCCCTGGGTGATGCTCAGGTCACGACTGAGGTATTCGGTCATCCGCACGGCAGCCGAGCCGGTCGCTTCGTCTTCCGGCACACCAAGATTGGCGGCGAAAAACCGGGACCGCAACGACCCGGCGGACTCATCGATCCATGCCCACAGGTAGTGCGCAACGTCGTCGGGAAAGTCAGCCGGATCGGCGGCGGCAAGCTGGTCGAGGCTTTCTAGATCGTGGACGGCGAACTCTGGCGCCCAGTCTGCGCGGGCGCTGATGGCGGTGATGTCGTCGACATAGTGCACCTGCACCACTCCGGCCGGTACCTGCAGGGTGTGAATCGGCGTACCGGTCGATCGCAACCACCACGACGCCCCGACCGTCGGGTGCCCGGCGAACGGCAGCTCGACTAGCGGGGTGTAAATACGTGCATCGGCGGTGGTGGAACCCTCGGCGGGACCATTAATGAAAACTGTTTCGCTGTAGCCCAATTCGGCCGCGATGCGTTGATGCTGACCGGGGTCGACCGTCGCGGCGTCGACCACACCGAGTGGGTTACCGAAATTGCCCGCGGAGTCGGTGAAAACCCGCAACACCGTGACGTCGATGCTCATGGAGCCGACTGTACGGCGTCACCTCGAAGCGGCGATCAGGTGGCGCTGCGCTCGTCGGAGCCCATCGCCTCCAACACCGCGGCACGGGTATCGACCGACCCGGAGACGGTCTGCGCGCCGCCGCCGCTGCGGAGCAGTTCGCGAAGAGCGGTTTGGTCGTACTCGGACGGTTCGGTGGTGTCGATGAAGCGCTCGACGACTTCGATGAATCGCTCGGGGTCGTCGTGGAACGGGAAATGCCCGGAGCCCTCGAAGATTTCCAATTGGGAGCCCGGCATCGCAGCGTGTGCCATGTGGGCATGGCTGACAGGAACTACCACATCGTCGGTGCCCCAAATAATCTGCACCGGAACGGATCGCGTCAAATAACATCGATCCAGCATGGTGACGCTCTGGCCGCGCCAGTCAACGACCGCGCGCAGTGTCCGGGTGAACGCCGCCGAGGCCATCGGCTCCGGCAGGCCGGCGAGCACCCGTAGCACGTCGGGCAGGTCGTGGCCGATTGCAGTGGAGCCCAAGACCAAGCCGGCCGCGCGCCCGAAGATCTGTAACGCCGGTAGCACGAACGGCAGCCGCAGCAGTGCCAGCGCCTCGCTGCCCATCGGCAGCGCCGCGAGCCGCAGCGCGATATTGACATCCTTGGTGACGCCGCCGGCGCCGATCAGGACCAGTCGTTCGACGAGATGCGGGAACTGGTAAGCGAATTGCATCGCGACCCCGCCGCCGAGCGAATGACCGACGACGGTGGCCCGCTCGATGTCGAGGACGGAAAGCAGGTCGCGCATCCCGTTGGCATAGGCGGCGACCGAGTAATCGGCGCGCGGCTTGTCCGATTGCCCGTGGCCCAGCAGGTCGACGGCGATCACCGTGAACCTCTGCGCGAGCCTGGCTTGAACTGTCTCCCAGGTCGTGGAATTGTCACCGATCCCGTGGATCAGCAGGATCACCGGGCCGGAACCGGCGATGCGGAACGCGCGACGATAACCGTGCAGTGTCCGAAACTGCAGTTGCGGCGTGACCTCTCGCACGGAGCGAAGATTGGGCTTGCGCTGAGTCATGGTCGCCAACTTCGCTGTCGGGCCCGGGGGGGCGATCAGGTCGGATCGTCGTCGTCGAACTTTTTGTCTGCCTGCTGTGCCAGGAACCGCTCGAACTCCGCGCCGAGTTCGTCGCCGCTCGGCAGATCCTCGTCCCGCGTCAGCAGCGACCGATTCTCCTGCGCATCAATGAAGGCATCGTACTGTCGCT
>NZ_DATNJW010000504.1:0-7456 GCF_035603715.1 Mycobacterium sp.
CGAGATCCGTTGCGAACATCTGCTGCTGGGCATTCTGCGCGGCGGCGATAGGGCGGCCATTGCCCTGATCACCGAGCACGTCTACACCGCGCAGCTGCGCGCCGCGGTCGTCAGGCTGCTGGACAGCGCCGCCTAGCGCCACGCCGTCAGCGTCAACGCGGTTGCCACCGCGATCGACCAGACCAGCATGGTCAGGCCGGTATCGCGCAACACCGGGATCAGCTCGGGTCCGGTGCGCCCAGTGCGCACCGGAGCCGCGGCCCGCACCGCCAGCGGGGTGGCCACCAATCCGGCCGCACACCATGGCGTTGCGGCTGTCAGCGCGAGGGTGAGAACGGCGGCGACGGCCAGCAACGCCTGGTACAGAATGCGTGTCCTCTTGTCGCCCAGGCGCACCGCCAACGTGATCTTGCCGGACTCCCCATCGGTCGGGATGTCTCGTAAGTTGTTGGCTACCAACACCGCCGACGACAACGCACCCGTCGTCACCGCCAACGCCAGGCCCACCCAGTCGACCCGCAGTGCCTGCGTGTACTGGGTGCCGAGCACCGCGACCAGACCGAAGAACAGGAACACCGCGACTTCGCCGAAGCCGGCATAGCCGTACGGTTTCGAGCCGCCGGTATACAGCCACGCCCCAGCGATGCACAACGCGCCGACCGCGATCAGCCACGGCGCACTGGTCAGCGCGAGCACGAGTCCGGCCACCGCGCCGACCGCCAAGCTGGCCAGCGCCACTGTCAGCACTGCCCGCGGCGTCGCCAGTCGCGAACCCACCAGGCGCACCGGACCCGCCCGGTTGTCGTCGGTCCCGCGGATGCCGTCTGAGTAGTCGTTGGCGAAGTTCACCCCGACGATGAGTGCCAGCGCGACAGCCAGTGCGAGCAACGCCTTCCACCAGACCGCGCCGTGCAGCCAGGCGGCGGCGCCGGTACCGGCGATCACCGGTGCGATGGCGTTGGGAAGTGTTCGCGGTCGCGCGCCGGCGATCCACTGCGCAAGACTGGCCACCCCCCGATCGTTCCATGCGCGTGCACAAGAATGATCACCGTGCTTGGAGTGATTGGCGGCAGCGGCTTCTACACCTTCTTCGACTCTGCCGCGCGCAGCGTCAACCTGGACACGCCCTACGGCGAGCCCAGCGCCCCGGTCAGCGTCGGCTCGATCGGGGAGCACGAGGTGGCATTCCTGCCTCGACACGGCGCCGACCACCGGTTTCCGGCGCACAAGGTGCCCTACCGCGCCAACATGTGGGCGCTGCGGGCATTGGGAGTGCGCCAGATCCTCGCCCCGTGCGCGGTCGGCAGCCTGACGACCGATCACGGGCCGGGCGCCATCGTGGTGCCCGATCAACTCGTGGATCGGACTCGTCGCCGCGCCGACACCTACTTCGACTCCGGCGCGGCGCACGTGTCCTTCGCCGATCCGTACTGCCCGACGTTGCGCTCGGCGGTCACCAGCCTGCCCGAGGTGGTCGACGGCGGCACCATGGTCGTCATCGAGGGGCCGCGGTTTTCCACCCGCGCGGAAAGTCAATGGTTCGCCGCCGCCGGCTTCACGTTGATCAACATGACCGGTTACCCGGAGGCGGTGCTGGCCCGTGAGCTCGAAATCTGCTATGCGGCAATTGCTTTGGTGACCGATCTGGACGCCGGTATCGACGTGGGCGGCGGGGTGAAGGTTGACGAGGTGATCAGCGAGTTCGCGAAGAACATCGAGCCGTTCAAAAATCTCGTGCGCGACGCGATCGGCCGGGTGGACACCGAGCACGCGTGTGCCGAGTGCCTATCGCACACCGGGGTCCCGCTTCCGTTCGACGAGCCGTGACAGCTCAGCCGGTCTTCGCTTCGCGCTTGCGCTCCTCGTCGGGGGCCGGGCGGGGCGGGCGGCCTTTGCGCAGGGTGTCGATCAACTCCCGATACGGCCCGACCAGGTAGACGGTGTCGTCGGCGTGCAGTCGCGCATCACGGCGGGGATGCAACTTGAGCAGGCCGTTGGACGTCGTGATGGCGATGACGCGGGCTTGAGTGGACAGCTCGAACATGCGCAGCCCGTCGAGCTCGCTGCCCGCGGCCACCTGCATTCCGCCGACCACGAATGAGCTCTGGCCCACCGAGAACGTGCCCAGCACCTGCAGGCCGATCGCCGCGCCGATGAACCACGGTGCGGCCAGCTCGACGGTGGAGCGAACGTTCTCAAAGCCGAACCGCTGCGCCACCGCGAAGCCCAACGTGCGGTCGTACACTCGCAGCACCAGCGGGACATCGGTCCAGTGCTCTCGGGTCGCAGTCTTGCGGCCCAGCATTTCGGTCAACACGATGCCGGTCTCGATGTTGATGATGTCGTCGCGGGTCAGCATCGCCACCGCCCGGGCGCGATCCACCCGCGCGGCTTGCAGAGTCTGGCGCAACGTGGCATCGCCGAAGATGACCGGCACGTCGAGATCGCGCACCGCCGACAGGAAGCGGTTGTCCTCGTTGCGCTCGATCACCGCGACGTCGTACCCCGCCACGGTCAGGTCTCTGACCACCCGCATGCCAAGCCCACTGAGCCCGACCACCACGATGTGGTTGCGCAGATGCCCCACCCGGGGGCGTGCCGACGCGAAAACAAAACGGCGCGAGAGCAGTACGTCGGCGACGAACGAGACCAACAACGCGGTCGTGGTCACGCCGCTGAACATCAGCAGCGTGGAAAACGTCCGCAGCCAGGTGGGCTGGTTCACGAAGCTGAAGTCGCCGTATCCGGTCGTGGTCATCGTTTCGACCGTGAAGTAGAACGCGTCGATCCAGCCCATCTTGGGCGGGGGACGATACCCGAACCGCAAGGTAATCGTGGCGCTGATCAGTACGACCAACGTCGCGGCGACGACCGGATAAAACGTCGGGTTGACGTCGATGACCACGCCGCGGACAGCGTCGACCATACGACGCAACAGCGGCCGCCGGGAGCGCGCCCGCGTCGCGCGGGGGACCTTGATGCCCTGGGCGGCGAGCTCGTTGGCGGTACCGATCATCACCGTCCAGTCGCCGGCATGCACCCGCTGATCGCGACCAGGACATACCTCCAGCTCACCGGGGTTGGGTGAGTCGTCGCCGTGGATGACCGCCACGGGCGGCAGGTCACCGTAGAGCTCACGCAGGGTCGCTTCGCGCGACGCCGTTTTGCCCGCGACGACAAAGTTCATTCCGGCGGCATCGAAATCATGGGTGGTCTGGGCCAGGCAGGCTTCGACCACGGCCGGCGCGGCGAGATCGGCGACGTCGAGGATCGCCCCGGGGCCGTTGTCGTCGTTGACCGCTTCGCGCAGCACATCGTTGGCCACCCGCGACACCACGCGCAGATTCGGGTTGGCTTTCCTTGCCAGCAAGGCGATTTCGAGATTTACCGCGTCGTCGTCACCGGCGCAGACCACCGCGAGCGCATGCGAGACGTCGGCGAGGGTGAGCTCGCGGGCGACGCCCGCCTCGGATGTCTCACCGGCCGCCATCCGGACAACCGTCGCGCCCGCGTGTTTCAGCTCATCGGCGATTGTGGTCGCCAGCGCATCGTCACCGCTGACAATGATGTGGCGATGCATCTTCACGTCCGTTGCTCAAAAGCCCGACCGATATCGAACACTCGCTGACGTCGGGCCGGTTCATCAGGGCATTATGTCATCCGGTGCGAGCAGCGCCGCGCATAAGTGTCGCTAGGACAAGCTGTTTCCGGTTAGCCGGACTAGCGCCGACCGGTCCACCTTGCCGATGCCGCGCATCGGCAACGCGTCGACGACGTGCATCTCGCGCGGCGCGGCGGTGTGGTCCAGGGTTCGCATCACGTGCGCACGTAGCGCTTCGAGTGAGGGTGCGGCGCAACCATCGGCCACCACGATGACGGCGGCCACTCGCTGGCCGAGGCGTTCATCGGCCAGCCCGAACACCGCGCAGTCGGCGACGGCGGGATGGGTCCGCAACGCCGCCTCGACCGGTTGCGGCATCACCGTTAATCCGCCGCTGCTGATCGCGTCGTCGATTCGGCCGAGCACGCTCAGCACGCCCGAATCGTCAACGACGCCAATATCGTCAGTGCGGAACCAGCCCGGCTCGACGAACGGGTCGGGGTCGGGCGCATTGCGATAGCCCTTGGCCAGCGTCGGGCCGCCGAGCGCGATCCGGCCGTCGGCATCGACTCGCACCTGGACGCCGTCGAGCGGGACGCCGTCGTAGACGCAGCCACCGGCGGTCTCGCTCATGCCGTAGGTGCGGACCACGTTGACGCCGGCTCGTGCGGCGGCGTCGAGGACCGGTCGTGGGGCCGGGCCACCGCCGATCAGCACGGCGTCGAGGCCGGCCAGCGCGGCAGCGGCGGCCGGGTCGTCCAGCGCCTTGGCCAGCTGCGTGGCTACCAGCGCCGTGTAGCGGCGCCCCGGGCCGAGTTCGTCTACGGCAGAAGGCAATTGGTTGATGTCGAACCCGGTCGAGACGTCCAGCTCGACCGGGACAGTGCCGGCCAGCAGGCTGCGCACCAGCACCTGGATGCCGGCGATGTGATACGACGGCAATGCCAGCAGCCACCGGCCGGGCCCGCCCAGCCGGTCATGGGTAGCGTCGGCGCTGGCGGTCAGGGCGGCGGCAGTCAGCTGCGCGCCTTTCGGGGTACCCGTGGTGCCTGACGTCGTCACTACCAGGGCGATGTCGTCGTCGATCTCCTCGCCCACTCGCAGCGCGGCCGGCGCGGAATCGTCATTACCGACCGGCAGCAGCGCGGATGCCCGGCCGTTCAGGACGTCGTCCAGCTCGGCCAGCAATGGGCCCGCCGAGGAGCCCTGCGCCACGGCGAACGCGCGCAGGACGGCTATCCGGTTTCCTCGCCGTCGCGGGCGTCGTCCAACGGCCAGCCTTTGGCGGCCAGCCGCTCTCGCACCCGCTCGATGTCCACCGGAGAGGGCAACTCGTCGGTGAGCTGGGTGATCAGCACGCCGATGTCGACGTGGTCGAAGTCGCCCCGCTGCATCAGGTCGCTGGCCACCACCTTCACCTCGTCGTTGCTCAGCCGGCGAGACAACAGGGCGAGCACGGGGAAGTAGTCGGTCGGCGGAATGCCTTCCGGGTATCCGGCGCGCAGCCAAGCGACTACCGAAGTCAAGAATCGGTTCACAATGAGTCCACTTCCCCCGTTGGACGGTCAGTAAGCCTCAAAACAGAAGAAATCCTGACTTTACGCGGGCTTGGCTCCGAGAAGGTAAACGCCGGTCCATGCCCCAAGGGCGTCGCGTGCGATGTAGAGCACGCCGATCACGACCGCAATCAGCGCCAATGCGTATATCGCGTAGCTGAGAGCGGCGAGCGCCGGGTTCTTGTGCGCGACGGCCGCGCCGTCGGAGCCCTGGACGCCGGCACCAGCGGAGCCCGCCCGTACCGCAAGCGCGAACAGCGCGGGCAGTCCACTGCCGAGGATCAGCCCGAAGAGCAGGATCTTCAATGAGGCTTGGTAGTTGAACCAGTGGCTCATAGCGTGCCTGCTTTCTTGCTCTCGGTGTGTGCGGCGGCGCCGGGAGCCTCGCTGTTGCTGTAGGGGGCGCCGGCGAGGCCTGGGTGACCTTCCTCGTCGAGACCGGCGGTCAGGTCGCCCTTCCACTCGGCGTTGACGTTGGTGTGATCGACCTTGGTCTTGCGCGACTGCAGGTAGATCGCCGTGGCCGTGGCCACCAGCAGCAGGAAGCCGAGGATCGCGCCGGGGAAGCCGCCGACCCCGTGCACGATGTAGTAGGTGACGGCACCGACCAGGCCGGCCGACGGCAAGGTGATCAGCCACGCCGCGGCCATCCGGCCCGCCACGCTCCAGCGCACCTCGGCGCCCGGCTTGCCCAAACCGCTGCCGAGCACGGATCCGGTGACCACCTGAGTGGTGGACAGCGCGTAGCCGAAATGAGCCGACAGCAAAATGATGACTGCCGAGGAGGATTCGGCCGCCATGCCCTGCGGCGACTTGATTTCGACGATGCCCTTGCCCATCGTGCGGATGATCCGCCAGCCGCCGGTGTAGGTGCCCAGCGCCATCGCGCAGGCACAGGCCAGGATCACCCAGAACGGGGGCGTGTGGGACGCCCGGCTGACCGCGCCGTAAGACATCAGCGCCAGGAAGATCACACCCATCGTCTTCTGCGCGTCGTTCGTGCCGTGCGCCAGCGAGACCAGCGACGCCGAGAAGATCTGGCCGCGGCGGAAGGCATTTTCGCTGCGCTCTTCGGGGACGCCACGGTTGATCCGGTAGACCAGCCAGGTGCCGACCGCGCCGACGACTCCGGCCAATATGACCGAGACCAGGGCCGGGATCAGCACCAGCGAAACGACGCCGGTCCAGATCACGCCGTGCCCGCCGACCGCGGCGATCATCGCGCCGATGATGCCGCCGACCAGGGCGTGCGACGAGCTCGACGGGATGCCCAGCAGCCAGGTCAGCAGGTTCCAGACGATCCCGCCAACCAGCCCGGCGAAGATCAAATCGGGTTTGACCAGATGAGCGTCGACCAGATTCTTCGCGATGGTTCCGGCGACCGCGGTGGACAGGAACGCTCCCAACAGATTCAGCACAGCCGAGAGCGATACCGCGGTCTTCGGCTTGAGTGCCCCACTAGCGATGGAGGTGGCCATGGCGTTGGCGGTGTCGTGGAAGCCGTTCGTGAAATCGAATGCGAGGGCGGTGATCACGACGATGATCAAGAGGAACAACTGAAGGTTCACGGGCCTAATTCTGGGGGTAGTTGGGTCCAGTTGTCGAAAGAACGGCGTGGGTAATCCAAGGTATATCGCTGGTCGTTGTCAGATGTTCGCCTGGGGTTAACTTCGGAGCTCGTGACGTTAACCGCGGGTGTCGCGCCGAAGTGGGTGTTCCGGTGGAATCTGGACGAAGATCAGCAGCACGCCGTCGGGATCGACCACATGCATTTCGTGCAGACCCCACGGTTCTTGACGGGCCTCGCGGGCGATCATGACGCCCCTACTTTCCAGTTCGGTCTGTGTCGCCACCACATCGCGCACCTGCAGCCACAGCGCGCCGGGGAAAGGTCCGGCCGAGTCTTCCGGTGCGCCATGGTCGGCCAACTCGATCAGCGACTGGCCGGCGAAGAACACCGTCCCCGCGCCGTAGTCGCGAAAGATCGCCAAACCGATCTGGTCGCGGTAGAAGCTCAGCGACCGCTGGTAATCCACCGGCCGAAAGAGCATCCGGCTGGCGAGAATCTCCATGCCGTCGTGTCTATCACGCCGGGTTGTTCGGTTGGAGCCGCTGCCGCCTGATCATCGTGGTCGCCAGCCCCGGAACGACGGTGTCGATCGCCTGCGCGGCCAGCGCCATCCGCGGCGCGATCCGGACTGGGCGGGTGCGCGCCGCGGTGATCATCCAGCCCGCGGCCTCCTCGGAGGTCATCGCCGGCAACCCCTGATACTCCTTGGTCGGCGCGATCATCGGGGTG
>NZ_DATNJW010000505.1:0-8643 GCF_035603715.1 Mycobacterium sp.
GCGATCAGTTCCGAACGGGTGTGCATTCCCTTGTCGTCCTCGGGCACCGCCAGCGCGTGGCCGCCGGTGTTACCGCGGGCCAGGATCGTGACCTTGTAGACGGGGTCGACGCCGGGCATCGCCCAACCGGCCAGCGTGTGCCCGGCCTCGTGGTAGGCGGTGATCTTCTTCTCTTGCTCGCTGATGATCCGGCTCTTGCGGCGCGGGCCGCCGACCACCCGGTCCACCGCCTCTTCCAGGGCAGCACCGGTGATCACCGTGCCGTTCTCCCGGGCGGTCAGCAGCGCGGCCTCGTTGATGACGTTCTCCAGGTCGGCGCCGGTCATGCCGACGGTCCGCTTGGCCAGGCCGTCGAACTCGACGTCGGGACCGAACGGCTTGCCCTGGGAGTGCACCCTCAACACGGCACGCCGGCCGGCCAGGTCGGGGCTGGACACCGGAATCTGGCGGTCGAAGCGTCCGGGCCGAAGCAGCGCCGGGTCGAGGATGTCGGGGCGGTTGGTTGCTGCGATCAGGATCACACCCTGGCGCTCGCCGAAGCCGTCCATCTCGACCAGCAACTGGTTCAGCGTCTGCTCGCGTTCGTCGTGACCGCCACCCAGCCCGGCGCCGCGCTGGCGGCCGACCGCGTCGATCTCGTCGACGAAGATGATGCATGGGCTGTTCTGTTTGGCCTGCTCGAACAGGTCACGAACCCGGGATGCGCCGACGCCGACGAACATCTCGACGAAGTCGGAGCCCGAGATGGTGAAAAAGGGAACGCCGGCCTCACCAGCGACGGCCCGGGCCAGCAGGGTCTTACCCGTTCCCGGCGGGCCGTAGAGCAGGACGCCCTTGGGAATCTTGGCGCCCAGCGCCTGATACCGCGACGGGTTCTGCAGGAAGTCCTTGATCTCGTAGAGCTCCTCGACCGCTTCGTCGGCGCCGGCGACGTCGGCGAAGGTGGTCTTGGGCATGTCCTTGTTGAGCATCTTGGCCCGCGATTTGCCGAAGCCGAAGCCCATCCGGGCGCCGCCCTGCATGCGGGAGAACATCATGAACAGGCCCACCAGCAGCAACAGCGGCAACACGTAGATCACCAGCGAGCCAATGATGCTGCCCTGGTTGACGACGGTGCTGACCTGGGTGTCCTTGCTGTTGTTCAGCTGGTCGAACAGCGGCACGGCATAGCCGGTCGGGAAGTGGGTGATGATCTTGTCGGAGCCCTCGGTGCCGGTCGCGGCGCTTTTCAGCGTCATCCGGACCTGCTGCTCGCGATCGTCGATCTGGGCGCTCTTGACGTTGCCGCCCTTGATCTGGGCCATCGCCACCGACGTATCGACCGGCTTGAAGCCGCGGGTGTCGTCGCTGAAGTAGAAGAAAGACCACCCAAGCAGCAACACGACTGCGATGGCCGTGAGCGTGCGGACTACGTTTTTCCGGTTCATCGATCATCGGCCGTCGCCGGCCCAGGTCCTTCCCGATACGCGCAAGCTGGAAAAGTCCAGATTACCGCCAGTGCTGATCGCCAGCTCGGGCGCAGCCGAGCGCAGCGGGTCACGCCTTGAATCGTCACCAACCGAATAACGAATCGCGGTTCCCGACATCGTCGGCAGCACACCCACCCGCCTAACACCTATCGGGCGCAGGCGGGCGTGTGCTTTGGTGAACTTGTGTCGGACAGCCTCCCCATCACCGAACGTGTAATCGAGACCAACGGCGTGCAGTTGCACACCGTCGAGGCGGGTGAATCCGGCGCACCGGTCGTGGTGCTGGCGCACGGCTTTCCCGAGCTGGCCTACTCCTGGCGCCACCAGATCCCGGTGCTGGCCGCCGCCGGTTACCACGTCTTGGCTCCTGATCAGCGCGGCTACGGCCGCAGCACCCGCCCAGCGGACATCGCCGCTTACAACGTCGCCGACCTGTCCGCCGACCTGATCGGTCTGCTCGACGACGTCGGCGCCGACAAGGCGGTGTTCATCGGTCACGACTGGGGCGCCCAGGTGGCGTGGGGGTCTGCGCAGCTGCACCCCGACCGGCTGGCCGCGGTGGTCGGTTTGAGCGTTCCGGCGGTGCCGCGTGCCAAGGTGGCGCCGACGCAGGCGTTTCGGGCGATCTTCGGCGACAACTTTTTCTACATGCTCTATTTCCAGCAGCCCGGGGTCGCCGATGCCGAACTGGACGCCGACCCGGCAAAGACCCTTCGCCGGGTGATTTTCGGTCAGGGGGCACCTGGTGACCAAGCCGCCGCGATGCGGATGCTTCGGCCCGGACCGGAGGGTCTTATCGAGCGCATCCCCGAGCCCGACGGGCTGCCGAGCTGGATCAGCGCTGACGAACTCGAGCACTACGTCGCCGAATTCAGCCGCACCGGTTTTACCGGCGGGCTGAACTGGTACCGGAATATGGACCGAAACTGGGAGATCCAGGGCAACCTGGGGTCTGCTGCCATCACCGTGCCTGCGATGTTCATCGGAGGCACCGACGACCTCGTGCTCGGCTTCATGAGCACCGATCGGGCAAAGGAAGTGATCACCGGGCCCTATCGCGAGGTGCTGATCGAGGGTGCCGGGCACTGGCTGCAACAGGAGCGCCCGGACCGGGTCAACGAATTGCTGCTCGAATTCCTGTCCAGCTTGACGACCGGCGTGGAGTCGTCATGAAACGTCCACTGAACTTCGGCGTCTTCATCACACCGTTCCACCCGACCGGCCAATCCCCCACGGTGGCACTGGAATACGACATGGAGCGCGTTGTCGCACTGGATCGCCTCGGCTTCGACGAGGCGTGGTTCGGCGAACACCACTCCGGCGGCTACGAACTGATCGCCTGCCCCGAAGTGTTCATCGCCGCGGCCGCCGAGCGGACCAGGCATATCCGGTTGGGCACCGGTGTGGTGTCGCTGCCGTATCACCATCCGCTGATGGTGGCCGACCGTTGGGTGCTGCTGGATCACCTGACCCGCGGACGGGTGATGTTCGGCGCCGGACCCGGCGCCCTGCCATCGGACGCCTACATGATGGGCATCGACCCGATAGAGCAGCGCCGGATGATGCAGGAGTCGCTGGAGGCGATCCTGGCGCTGTTCCGCGCCGGGCCGAGCGAGCGGATCAGTCGTCACTCGGACTGGTTCACCTTGCGTGACGCGCAGTTGCATATCCGGCCCTACACCTGGCCGTACCCTGAAATATCAACAGCAGCAATGATTTCGCCGTCCGGCCCGCGGCTGGCCGGAGCCTTGGGCACGTCGCTGCTTTCGCTGTCGATGTCCGTTCCCGGCGGCTACGCGGCGCTGGACAACACCTGGCAGGTGGTGCAGGAGCAGGCCGCCAAGGCCGGCCGCGACGAGCCCAACCGCTCCGACTGGCGCGTGCTGTCGATCATGCACGTCGCCGACACCCGCGAAAAGGCGATCGAAGACTGCACCTACGGCCTGCAGGATTTCGCTGACTACTTCGGCGCCGCCGGGTTCGTCCCGCTGGCCAACGAGGTCGAAGGATCACAGACGCCATACGAGTTCGTCGAAGACTATGCGGCCAAAGGCAATTGCTGCATCGGCAGCCCTGATGACGCGATCGAACACATCGAAGACCTGCTGGAGCGGTCCGGTGGATTCGGGACGTTGCTGATGCTCGGTCACGACTGGGCCTCACCCGAGGCGACCCACCACTGCTATGAACTGGTGGCCCGCAAGGTCATTCCGCACTTCAAGGGCCAACTCGAAGCGGCCCGGTCGTCTCACGAGTGGGCCAAGGACAAACGCGAAGAGTTGATCGGGCGTGCGGGACAGGCCGTCGTGAAGGCGATCACCGAGCACGTCGGCGAACGCGCGGCGGAAACCGGGAGCAACTGATGCGCGCCTCGGTGCTGCGGGAAGGCCGGATGGTGTACCGCGACGACGTGCCCGATCCCGTGCCAGGCCCCGGTCAGGTTCTGGTGGCAGTGCGGTCGTGTGGAATCTGTGGTTCGGACCTGCATTTCGCCGCCCACGGCGCCGAGATGCTGTCGCTGAGCGGTCAGATGTCGAGTGCGGCCGGCGGCGCTGTGAACATCGACCTGGGCCACGACGTCTTCATGGGCCACGAGTTCTGCGCGGAGATACTCGAGGCGGGCCCCGACACCGAAACCCATTCGGCCGGAACCCTTGTCACGTCGATCCCGGTGCTGCTGTCGGGCAAGAGCGTCGAACCCATCGTCTACAGCAACAAAACGCTGGGCGGCTACGCGGAGCGGATGCTGCTTTCGGCGCCACTACTGCTGCCCATTCCGAACGGGCTCAGCGCCCAGCACGCCGCGCTCACCGAGCCGATGGCGGTCGGGCTACATGCCGTCAACAAATCCGCCGTTCAGCCCCGCGAGACCGCGCTGGTGCTCGGCTGCGGACCGATCGGCATCGCCGTCATCGCTGCATTGCGAGCCCGCGGAGTCGAGTCGATTGCGGCAGCCGACTTTTCACACAAGCGTCGTGAACTCGCCATCACGATGGGCGCCCACCAGACCATCGATCCCGCGCAGAGTTCGCCTTTCGACAGCGTGCACCCGGTGGTGGTCTTCGACGCCGTCGGCGTACCCGGCATCATCGATGATGTGATGCGGCGTGCCCGGCACGGCACCCGGCTGGTCGTCGTCGGCGTCTGCATGCAAGCCGACACCGTGCACCCGTTCTTCGGGATCGCCAAGGAGATCAACGTGCAGTTCGTTCTCACGTACGACCCGAACGAGTTTGGCGAGTCGTTGAGGGCGGTCGCCGAGGGAGACATCGATGTCAGCCCGATAATCACCGGTGACGTCGGCCTCGAGGACGTCGGCGCGGCCTTCGACGATCTCGCCGACCCCGAACGGCACTGCAAGATACTGGTGACCCCTTAGGTCTTCGTCACCCACCGGCTGGCGGATGAGGCACCACGGTCGGCTTGAAACCGTATCGGGGAGCGGCAAATTGCATGCCGCGCCCGCCATTGCCACCCATCACCGGCACGCCGCCCATGCTGTTGGCAACGGGCTGCGCGGTAAGCGGCTGCGCGGAAACCGGAGTGCCGAGCCCACCGACCGACGTCACGGCGGGACTGACCGTAGGATTCACACCGCCCCAGGTCGAGGGCACCGACAGCCTGCCGACCACTTCCGCCTTGCCCAGGCCGCCCATGGCGGCGCCGGGAACTCCGGTCGGGAGGCTGGGCGGTATCGCCTCGGCGACACTGGAGGCCTTGCTGACCGCAGGCATGATGCTGTGGGCGAGGCCGTCGACGTCTTTGAATGCGGTGGTGAAAAGCCTTGTGGGGGAGATTAACCGGATAAACGCATCGAACCCGGTACTGGCATCCAAGGTCTGCGATCCGGTCAGGCCCTCCAGGAGGTCCCCCATCACGCCGCCCACCACGATGCCGTCGCCGTTGGAGTTCCAGACATGCCCGGCCAGCCCGAGTGCTGTCAGGAAGTTGTCCAGGTTCCCCATCCACGGCGGGGCCGGCATCTCGCCGGCCAACGCGGCCAGAGCGTTGGTCACCGCCGACTGGCCGCTACTGGAACCGACCGCTTGCGCGACTGCGGATGCCTGCGCGCTCAGTCCCGCCGGGTTGGCCGATTCTGCCGCTGTGGCGAACGGCGCCAGCGTCGATGCCGCCGACGATGCGCCGGCGTAGCCATACATCGCGGCAGCGTCCTGTGCCCACATCTCGGCGTATTGCGCCTCGGTCGCCATGATCGCCGCCGTGTTCTGCCCCAACAGGTTCGTCGCCATCAGCGCCATCAACAGCGCGCGGTTGGCCGCGATCTCCGGTGGCGGCACCGTCGCGATGAATGCCGATTCGTAGGCGGTGACCGCGGCCGCTGCCTGAGCGGCCACTTGCTCGGCCTGCACGCCTGTGCTCGCCAGCCACTCCACCTGCGCTTGAGACGACGCCGCCATCGACGTCGCGGCCGGGCCCAGCCAGGATCCGTCGGTGAGGGCGGTGATCACCGCTTCATAGGCGGACGCCATGGTGTGCAGCTCGGCGGACAACCCGCCCCAGGCCGAGGCCGCCGTCAGCATCGGCCCCGACCCGGGTCCGGAATACATCAACGCGGAGTTGATTTCCGGCGGTAACAGTGCGAAATCCAGCATTACTGCCCGACCTAGCCGACCGCGGTCGCGTTGGCAGCTTCAGTGGCGGCATACGAACCTGCGCTGACGCCGAGCATGGTCGCCAGTAACTCCTGCACCGCAACGGCGTGGGCGCTGACCGTCTGGTAAAGCTCCGCGTGCGAAGCGAATTGCGTGGCCGTCAGCGCCGACACCAGATCACCGGCGGCGGGCACGATCCCGACCGTCGGCGCGGCAGCAGCGGCGTTGCGGGCCTTGAGCGCCTCGTTGATCGTGTGTAGTTTCCCAGCGGCCGCAGCCAGGACTTCGGGCTGTGTGATGACGCTTGACATGGATCCTCCTGAAAAGTGCTTGTGTTCAACAAGCTTCAGCGGTCAATGACATTTACTGAAGCAGATAGTCGGACACGTTAAGCCAGCCATGCCCGCCGATCACAGCGTCCCGCGACCATGTTCACCGCCGAGTCCATAACTGTTCACTTAGCTGAGGTGGTGAGCTGCGAGATTTGGATCTTGCATGAAAGTTATTGGTATTCAATAAGATTAGAATCCAATATGAATCTGTCGGCGGTTGCCACGCTACACGGTATGCTTTGCTGGCGCGCGCCAGGTTGAACTTGGCGCGAGTGCCGCGAGCGTTGGCCACGATAGTTGCTGCCGCTCGCATCCTTGAGGCATCCTGTCCCGGTTTTCATTCCAGCTCATGCGACTTCACCGGCTTCGGTCGGCGAGACCGTCGAAGTTGACACGAAGCCGGTCTTGAGCAGGACCGGCCGGAATTCGACGATCAGGCTGGCCTGAAACGGCCGCACGATAGTGGTCGCGCCCTGAGGCGCCGGCATCGAGACGTTCTGCTCACGTCTAGCGGACGTTCGAGCCGCCGATTGGTATATGTTTGGCAATCTGGCTAAGCAGTCGACCGTCCCGGCGTGGCGACCCTACATGCTCCAGAGGAGGCGTCATGGCGATGCCGTCGCTCAGCCTGCGACGGCAGATGCTGCGGCGCCGGCCGGTGAGCGGCGCACCGGTCGCCGACGGGGCTTCAGATCACCTGCAACGGAGTCTGGGAACCTTCCTACTCACCATGTTCGGCGTCGGTGAGACGGTCGGTGCGGGCATCTTCATCGTGCTCTCGCAGTCTGTGCCGCAAGCCGGCCCGGCGGTCGTCATCTCATTCATGCTGGCCGGCATCGCGGCGGGTTTGGCCGCGGTGTGCTACGCCGAGATGGCCTCGGCGGTACCGGTTTCCGGATCGGCCTACTCGTACTGTTACGCCACCCTGGGCGAGTTGCCGGCAATGGGTGTCGCAGCGTGCCTGCTGCTGGAGTACGGCGTGTCCACCGCCGCGGTGGCGGTCGGTTGGAGTCAGTATCTGAACAAGTTGCTGGACAACGTCGTTGGATTTCAGCTGCCGCAAGCTATTTCGGCGGGGCCGTGGGACTCCGAGCCGGGTGTGATCAACCTCCCGGCGATCGTCTTGGTGGCGATGTGTGCGGTGCTGTTGATCCGCGGTGCCAGTCAGTCCGCGAAGACCAACGCCGTGATGGTGGTGATCAAGCTCACCGTTCTCGTGATATTCGCCGCCATCGCGTTCACCGCGTTCAAGGCTGACCGCTTCCATGATCTGGCACCGTTCGGTGTCTCCGGCATCAGCTTGGCCGCGGGCACAATCTTTTTCGCCTACATCGGCCTTGACGCAGTATCCACTGCCGGCGACGAAGTCAAAGATCCGCAACATACGATGCCGCGGGCAATCATTTACGCCCTGCTGATAGTCATGGCTATCCATTTGCTCGTCGCGGTTGCCGCGATGGGTAGTCAGCCGTGGCAGCAGTTCAGCGGTGAAGAGGCGGTGCTGGCCGTGATCTTGGACCACATCACCGGAAACACCGCTGGCAGCACCCTGGTATCGGCCGGCGCGGTGATATCGATCTTCTCGGTCACGCTGGTGACGTTGTACGGCCAGACCCGCATCTTGTTCACGATGGGCCGTGATGGTCTGCTGCCGGCGACGTTCGCGAAGGTCAACCCCCGCACGATGACACCGGTCGGCAACACCGTGATCGTTGCGGTCGTGGTGGCAGCCCTGGCCGCCCTGGTGCCGCTCGACCGTCTGGCCGAAACAGTCTCGATCGGCACCCTGACCGCGTTCATCGTGGTGTCAGCGGGAGTGATTCTCCTGCGGATTCAACAACCGGATTTACCCCGGGGTTTCAGGGTGCCGGGCTATCCGGTGACACCGATCCTGTCGATCGCCGCGTGCGCCTACATCCTGTTCAGCCTGCACTGGTACACCTGGATTGCATTCAGCGGCTGGGTGGCGGTGGCGTTGGTCTTCTACCTGGTGTGGGGCCGCCGTCACAGCGCACTCAACGCCATCGGGACCGGCGGCACACCAACCGTGGCCATGACCGACGATGTCAGCTAGTCGAGCCGCGAGACGACCCTTCCGAGAGCAGCTAGGGTGCCCAGAATGACGGTGCCCAAACGTGCTGGCCTGGCAACCCAGATCGCCCTCGCGCTGACTGTGATGGCCGCCGTCCTGTCTGGCTGCCACAGCGATAAGGTATCCGTCGGGGTCAA